>CAYUZR010000063.1:0-1550 GCA_964449555.1 uncultured Candidatus Saccharibacteria bacterium | reverse complement strand
ATAGAAATTATTGGTTTTATGGAGAATTACCTTTACTTGAGACAAAAGGGGAGAGTGTATTATCAAGACCAAAAGCTAGTATTGTTATATTAGAGGCAACTCATTTTCTTGAAAATAAAATTTCTTATACAAAAGGAAAATATAAAGTTGTTGAGGTCTTTAATGATGATAAGATTCATTTTGAATCTTATTCTAAAATATAAAAGATGAGTATAAAAGATTTTGCAAAAAAAATAAATATTGATTTTAATGATATTGGTCTGCTTGAGCAGGCTTTTACACATCGTTCGTTTATAAATGAACACGGTGGAGCCTATTGGGATCATAATGAAAGACTAGAATATCTCGGGGATGCTGTTTTGGAATTGGCTGTGTCAAATCATCTTTATAATAAATTTCCAAAAGAAAAAGAGGGTGTGCTGACAGCTTATCGTTCAGCTTTAGTGAACACAACAACTATATCGTTAGCAGCTCAAAAATTGGGTATGAACGATTGTTTAAGACTTTCCAAAGGGGAGGCAAAGGATACCGGAAGAGCAAGAAATTTTATTTTAGCCGATGTGTTTGAGGCAGTGATTGGAGCAATTTATTTGGACCAAGGATATGAAGTGGCTGAGAAATTTATTGCCGAGAATATTTTTCCCTTAACCGATAATGTTATAAAAGAAAGACTGTGGCAAGATGCTAAATCATTTTTTCAAGAAAAAGCTCAAGAAGTTGTAAATATTACTCCTACATACAAGGTGTCAAAAGAAGAAGGACCGGATCACGATAAGGTTTTTACAGTTGGAGTTTTCTTAGGAGAAGAAAAAATTGCAGAAGGTAATGGAGTTTCAAAACAAGAAGCAGAACAGAATGCGGCTAAGAATGCTTTAGATATTAAAAACTGGAAATAATCCTAAAATTAAAAAGGGCAGTAGTTCGGCTACTGCCCTTTTTAATTTTTAATTTTTTATCAATAGTTTATAGTTAAACGTTAAATGTTTTTAGTGAGTTGTTGAATTTTTCAGTATTTTAGTGTAGTGTTTTGGTAGAAAAATTGTTTTATATATAAAAAATAAAAGATGAGGAAATAAAGATGGAAACAACAGGTGTTGTTGTAAATACTACAATTGAAAAATCTCCTGCGTTGCAGGAAATCGAAAAACAGTTTCGAATTCTTGAAATTCTTGACTCGAAAGATGATAATAAAATAAAAAAAGCAGAAACTTTTTTGTTAAAGATTCCAAATTATAGAATTAATATTTATAAACAAACCATTTCTTTTTATTTAAAAATGGGGAATAGTCGGCAAAAAGAAATTGCAGAAGCCTTATTCAAACGCTTTAAAAAAGCAAACTTTATAGCTTAAAGTGAATTTTTCCTCCAGTTTCTTTCACCAACCCCTTGATTTCCATCAGCGAAATCAAGGGATTTATTTTTGTCATAGACAAATCTAGTTGTCTTGCAATTTCATCACGCGAAAGAGGTTCGTTTAATAATTCCAAAATTTGTTTTTCCTCGTTTGAGCAATTTTCAAATTCTAATTTCTTTTGTTGAGTACTACTTTC
>CAYUZR010000062.1:807-1957 GCA_964449555.1 uncultured Candidatus Saccharibacteria bacterium | reverse complement strand
GCTTTTTCGCGATGCCTTCCTCGCCGGATAAATTCCAAAAATTATTCCAATCATTCCAGAAACGATTATTCCTAGAAATTCTGCCAAGAAAGAAAAACTAAATGACCAATCCAAACCAGCAAAATTAGATAGAATAATCGCTGTTAATAAAGATAAAAAACCTCCAACCAAAATTCCTAAAATTCCACCAGAAACAGTCAAAACGACCGCCTCAAATAAAAACTGAATTAAAATATCTTTATTTGTAGCCCCAACCGCTTTTCGAAGCCCAACTTCTTTTGTTCTCTCAGTTACTGACACGAGCATAATATTCATAACACCAACCCCACCCACAACAAGAGCAATACCAACAACCGCTGACAAGAAAAGTGTCAAAACAGACAAAATAACACCAATCTGATCAACCATTCCCTCTTGAGTAATAATAAAAAAGTCATCTTTGGTTGGATCGGTTATATCATGCATATCTCGGAGAGTCGCCTCAATATCACGAACGGTTATATCAACATTATCCGGACTATCAGCTTTTAAAATAATCTCGTGGTAATAATCAATCCCCAACAAGTATTTTTGAGCAGTTGAGTAAGGAATAACAACTACTTCATTAATATTAAACCCAGAAACCGAACCTCTTGGAGCTAGTACCCCAACCACTTTGAAGTTTCTACCTTTAATTTTTATATTTTTCCCAATAGGATCTTCGTAAGCAAATAATTCTTCTCGTACATCTGAACCAATAACCGCAACACTAGCTTTGTTTCGAATTTCTCTTTCACCAAAAATACCACCTGTTTCTATTTCAGCACTATACATCTCATTCATCAATTCAGCTGACCAACCAAAATTAAAAGATTTAAAAGTTTCTCCTCTATAAGAGGTACTTCCTGGGATCATAACTGCGGGAGCTACTTGCGAAAGATGTGGGACATTCTCTTTTCGCTTCAAAGCCTCAACATCTTTTGTGGTTAAAGAATCTAAAAAGAGAGCTTCCGCAAAATCAGAAGGCCCTTTTGGTTCTTGACCTGGACGAATTACAATAGTTTCAACACCCATTCCACCGAGTTGATCTAATATTAATTTTTCAGCACCTTTTCCGATTGAGAAAATAAGAATGATTGATGAGATACCAATCACAATTCCAAGCACAGTC
>CAYUZR010000062.1:0-797 GCA_964449555.1 uncultured Candidatus Saccharibacteria bacterium | reverse complement strand
CGACCGAACCTTGTTTGTTCGTAATCCAACCAATGATGTTGTATATAAATGTTTTGTTTTCATAATATAATTTCCAAAATTGGCGAATTTCTTTGTTGTCTTCAAGAAAATTATTTTCACCGTATCCTTATACGGCTCAAAAAATTTTCTCTTGACTCCTCGAACTTCATCCAATTTTGAAAATTCTAATGTTACCGATTGTTAATTTTTAGATAAATTTTCTAATACTTTTTTTGTACCATCCGGCACTAATTCTTTCCAATTTCCATTTGGATATTCTTCATGAAACTGTGTTCCGGAATATCCTGTTTTTAACATTGGAATTGCTTCTGTTTTCCATCCAAGTTTTATATATTGATCTACTTTTTCATTATGATGGACATCCTTACAATGCAAAACTACTGTTGTTTTTTCTTTTGATGGCATAAAATCAGTCCAATTTTTTTCCTCATAAAAACCAAAGTGTGGGTAAATATGAACTCTGCTCAAATCAACACCTTCATCTTTTAATGTTTCCAAAATCATTTGTTTCCTCTCAAAAAATGTAAAAATATTTTTGTAATCTTGTCGTGCTTTTTTGATACTTATTTTCAATTCATCATTATAACTTTCAACATTAGGAGGTAGTCTTCGTAAAGGATTAGATATCCCAACCCACAATTGCTCATAATTATCTAATATATATAACAACACAGACAAATGACCTTTGTGCAAAGGTTGAAATCTACCATGAGTGTATCCTATTTTTTTCATATTTTTATTTCATACATTCAATTGAATGATTGAATGTTATTTTT
>CAYUZR010000061.1:0-2018 GCA_964449555.1 uncultured Candidatus Saccharibacteria bacterium | reverse complement strand
TATTTCTTTTATAGCATCCTTCATTGCTCTATTTCTTCGCAAATTAAAAACTCTCTATCTTTCAGAGCCTCGAATTGCTTATTTAGCTGATTTTATTATTGGCATAGCAAGTAGAATAACTTAATTAATAATAAAAATCAAGCAAAAAAAATAAGGGGAGTTGCCATAAAGACATCTCCCCTTTGCCAGGTCCGAGTAACTGGACAAGGACGGTTGCTCTCACAACCATCGAAAAAATTTACTCCGGAAGAATTAAATCATCTTCACTCTTTTCGATGACGATGAAAACCGCTTGGCACATTCAATACAATAATCTGTTGTTAAACACGCCAAGATTCTGTCTTTAGGTATTAAATCACCACACTCTGTACAGATACCAGCAAAGATCCCTTTTTCGATCTCTATTTTTCTTTTCGCCAGATCAATAAAACTGCGCCCATTTCTTTTTTGATCAAAAGCAACCATTTTAATATTTTGCTCCTGCCTAACCCTATCTGTCAAACCTGATGCTTTTACAGAACCGAGTTGTTTTTGTTTTTCACACAACTTGCCAAATCTAGTAAGTTCTTGATTAACCCTTAACAAAACTTCTAATTTAACTTTTTCATCCCACACGACTTTCCTCCCGAAAAAAATTATAATTTACAACCCAACAACTTCTTGGGTCAACTAATTCCACTAGTAATAATACTTATTTCTGCAAAAAAATCAATCGTTTTATGATAGAATTAAAATAATGATTTCACAACTAAAAGGAAAAATAAAATACGAAGGAGAAAATTTTGTAATAATTGATGTTGAAGATGTTGGTTATAAAGTATTTGTTTCTAATGATACAAAACACGAATTATTAAAAAAAGACGAGAAAACAAGAATCTGGACTCATTTAGTAGTCAGGGAAAACATCCTGGATCTTTATGGGTTCTTAACCAAAGAAGATCTTGATTTCTTTGAGTTACTTATCTCCATATCTGGAATAGGACCAAAGTCAGCCCTTGGAATATTTAATGTCGCCACAACAGATACCTTGGTTTCAGCTATTTCAACTGGCGATACATCATATCTAACCAAAGTATCTGGTATTGGTAAAAAATCAGCTGAAAAAATTGTTCTTGAATTGCGTGACAAAGTCAAAAAAATAGACAGCACCCCAACCGAAATTCGTGACGAAGTCGATGCTGTTGAAGCACTTCAATCCCTCGGCTATTCCATTAAACAAGCCAGTAACGCTCTTCAACAAGTAAATAAAGATATTTCTGGAACTAGTGAAAGAGTTCGCGAAGCCTTAAAAATCTTATCAAAATAATGTTAAATTCAATTTTATACAAAGTAAAAAAACTAATTCCTAAAAAAACTTTTGCCTTTTTTCAACCTGCTTATCACTATTTATTATCCCTAGCTGGGGCTATTACATACCGCTTCCCTTCACGGAAAATTTTTGTTGTGCAAATTACCGGTACAAAAGGAAAAACCAGTACAGCTGAACTAGTTAATGCAATTTTGGAAGAAGCCGGTTTTAAAACTGCCCTACTGGGAACACTGCGATTCAAAGTTGGAAAATATACCAAAATGAACAAACAGAAGATGACAATGCCAGGTAGATTTTTTGTCCAGAAATTTCTAAGAAAAGCAGTCAAAGCAAAATGTGATTATGTAATTGTTGAATCAACCTCTCAGGGCGTTTTACAATATCGTCACAAGTTTATTCAAGGAAACACTCTTATATTCACCAACCTATCACCAGAACATATCGAATCACACGGTTCCTACGAAAATTACCGCGATGCAAAGTTAGAAATAATGAAAGCTCTTGAAAAATCAAACAAGAAAAGAAAAGCTATTATAGTAAACAAAGACGATAAGGAGGCTCCTAAATTCCTAAAAAATAATATAAAAGAACAATATCAATATAGTATATCCGACGCAGAACCATTTGAGCTAAGAAAAGAAGGTTCAACTCTAACATTTGATAAAGAAAAAATTAAAACAACCCTCGCAGGAACATTCAATATTTATAA
>CAYUZR010000060.1:0-2048 GCA_964449555.1 uncultured Candidatus Saccharibacteria bacterium | reverse complement strand
TCTTTTTATATTTTTTGTGGTTTGTAATCTTCTGGAGCGTTTGCTAAATATTCTTCCAATTTTTCTTTTGTCAAAAGTCCTTCTTGTGCCCCCAAATACTGAACAACAGACATCGAGTTAATTGGTCCCCACATTAATGCTTCATCAATAGGTTTTCCAAGGGCAAGAGCAGAAGCAAATGTGGAAGAAAATGAATCTCCGGCTCCGGTTCGATCAACCGGCGGTTTTGGATCTGGATACATTGGCATATGCCAAGTGTCCGTTCCGTCAAATGTATAAGCTCCGTTTGGTCCATCTGTTATAACCACAATTTCAGGACCAAGTTCTCGCATCATTGATAATAACTCTTTTATATTATCACTGACATCGTTGTGGATAGGGGTAAGTATTCTTTTTGCTTCTTCTTTGTTGCAGAAGAATAAGTTTGATCTTTGATAAACTTTTTTCAGCTTCTCATATCCCAACTGCATTTGAAAAGTCCCAGGTTGAAAAGCCAGCTTTGTTTCTGGGTGCTCATTTAGATATTCAATAATTTCATCGTGATAGGGAAGAGAGTTTTCTGCTAAGGAGCTTAAATAGATCCATTTAGGTGATCCTACATCCGGCATCTTATAGTCAAACTCTGCGTGTTTAACTAAAATAGTTCTGTCGGCATTAAAAGAAAGAACAAAGTGATAATTTGTTTTTTCTCCATTGTGAGTTCTCACAAAATCAGTATCTACTCCGTCTTTTTTAAGTGATTCCAAACACTTTTTTCCGTCATCATCATTTCCAATCTCTGTGATTAAAGCAGAATTTAATCCAAGTCGTGCGGCTGAGACAGATGCATTAGGGCTGTTTCCTACGGCAGAAACTTCTGTTGCTTTTGCGTAAGGTATTTTGTCAGCGAAGTTCATACAAATTTTTTCTCGACCTTCTCCTTGATGAACCTCTGCATCTTTAAGTTCAATAAAATTATCAATAACGACGTCGCCAATAGCAACGAAATCTAAGTTTTTGTTTTTTTCCATATACAAATAAGTATAAAGTAAAAAGTTTAAAGTTGAAAGTTGTTGAAAAAAAGTCAACCTTCTTTTAACTCACAAAAAACCTTGTTATGTAACATGCTCATAACAAATGATATAATCTAAATACAAACAACTTGGCTATACGATAGCCGAGTTGTTAAAAAATTGAAAGCCAAATTAAAGTTTATGGAAAAATTAAACTAATTAAAACTATACCGTAATTTTGCAAAATACCGGTATAGTTTTAATCAAAATAAAATATGCAAAAATATATACGAAAAGTTACAAGGGTGGGGAAGAGAAGTTTGTCTATTGTAATTCCTGCTGAAATAGTAGACGAATTAAAAATCCGCGAAAAACAAAAAATGACCCTTCGTCGCTCAGGAACTAAAATAGTAATCGAAGATTGGAAGAAATAAAAAATATTCTCTTATTAACTCATTCTCACATTTTTGAGAATGAGAGAATGAGAGAATGAGAAATTAAAATAAAAGGCAAAGTTTTCCTTGCGTTTTTTTTAATTATAGATATAATATTAATGCTTTATAAATGGTTTAAATTTATTAAAGATTGGAACTTTGACAATCTAATAGGTTTTGAATTGCAAATTTTTTGTGATTCAGAACATGCATACATCTGATTTATCTTTACGACAAGATGAAGATAAATCAAAATGACAAGTCCAGAAACGACAAAAGATATAATTTTTCTTTTGTTTCGTTTCATTTTCAATTTATTTCAAAGAGTATTTTACAATTAAATTGTAAATTCTTTAGGATAACTTTAATTTAGAGTTTGATCCTAGCTCAGGATGAACGCTGGCTGTGTGGATTAGGCATGCAAGTCGAACGCATTTAGTTGCGTGGCGAACGAGGTAGTAACACGTAGGAATCTCCCCCAAAGTCTGGCATAACCCATCGAAAGATGGAATAATTCCAGATGGTCTCGCAAGAGTAAAGATTTATCGCTTTGGGAAGAGCCTGCGGGGTATCAGCTTGTTGGTAGTGTAAAGGACTACCAAGGCTATGACGCCTAGGGGAG
>CAYUZR010000059.1:0-2228 GCA_964449555.1 uncultured Candidatus Saccharibacteria bacterium | reverse complement strand
AATATTAAATACCGGTCGAGGTATTTAATATTAGCAACTTTCGGACAATTGTGAGTGAGGGATTCGAAAGACGGAGGCGGTATACAAGATAAATTTTTTCGTAGCGTAGCGAAGGAAAATTTAGGCTTGTCGCCGAGTCGGGGTCGAGAACACTTTGGCTTTTGGAGTCCGTAGCATAGCGTAGGACGAACAAAAGACTTAGTGATTCGTGACCGAATCCCTCACTCTCCGCTACGAGCTAGTGTGATGAAACTTGTTAGCAATTAATTATAATAAAATTCACTAAACGAGATAGAATCAAAATATGGAAACTATTTGGATAATTTTTGGAATATCATCACTCGTTTTGCTTACCACCTACTGGGGTGGAAAAAATTCTGTATGGGGAGGATTAACCCTGGGAATTATTGTAGGATTTATAGTTGCCTTTTTTGTCGGATTTGATTGGTATGTAGTCCTGAAAGGTGCTGTATCAGGCACAATTATCGGTTTTTTAGCAGATCTACTTGGTAAGGTTTCTGACAAGATGAAGAATAAATAAGAAACACACTAAAAACCCAGTTTTGTGTTTAATTTAAAATATGACCTCAAGAAAAATTAAAGTTCCAGAACCTAAATCTTATTCTCATTGGCCAGAAAAACCATATAAATGGATGCTGACAGGACTAATTCATACAATACAAAAAGCTGGTGGAGTAGAGGCGAATTATCTAGTTGCTCTTGGTTTAGTGTGCTACACCGAATTTATGGGCCATGAAGTTTTGAAATTTAGAAACTCACCAAGTGGTTCGGGACAGGGTAAAAATGCGTTCAATTTGTTCATTAAAGAATATATGGATTATAGTGAATTGTTGGATAAGCATGAAGAAATCTATGACTGGTTTAGATGTGGCCTGTGTCATGAGTTCAAAATTAAAAACGTGGACGGTGGTAGAGAAACCGGAGTATTTCATTTTTTTTGTTGGAAATTCAGAAGAAGTAGAAAAAGTAAAAAAGTTAGTTGATGCAGATCCAACAAAAGGTATAGCTATATCAAAACAAGGTAAAAGGATTTTATTCATAGAGCCCTATTTGCGTGATTTTCAAAAAGGGGTGGAAAAGTTCCTGAAAGAGTCTAACGAGATTACGTGATAAATTTAAGTACTCGAGAAACCTTCAGTTTGATATACTTAAAAAGTTGATAAAAGCTAAGGCGGACTTTATCCCTTCATAATCCCAACCCAAAACAACCCCCGCCTCAAAACTCAACGGCTCACTCGTGAGCCGTTTAATTTTTTGTTAATATATACAACATGCAACTAACCACCCCCCTAGAAAAACAATTCAGAATAACTGAACCTCGTAAAAAAGCGCTTAAAAAACTTGGGTTAGAAACTATTCAAGACTTGCTTTACTATTTCCCCTTTCGCTATAGCAATACTGACGAGATCAGAAGTACAAAAAATGTTCAAAAAGGTGATCGGGTAATTATGTATGCCAAGGTAAAACGAATAAAAGCCACCAAAGCATATTACAAAAAAATTCCGATGGCCGAAGCAACCATTGAGGACAACGAAGGGGTTTTGTCTGTGGTTTGGTTTCGACAACCCTACATTGCAAAAATGTTACCAGAAGGCAGTTTTGCAAAATTTACAGGAACAATTTCAGAAAGAAAAGGCAAACCTTATCTCGCAAACCCAGAATATGAAATGATAAAATCAATTCCAGAAGGACTTTTTGAAGATAAGTCAGATAATAATTCTATTTTCCCTATCTACCCAGAAAGTCGAGGAGTTTCTTCTCAATGGATTTATCATAGTGTCGAAAAAATTTTGACATCAGACCTAGCTAACGAACTCAAAGACCCAATTCCCGAAAAAATTTTAAAAAAATACAACCTTCCCTCTCTCAAAACAGCCTTAGTTTGGATTCATTTCCCCAAAAAAGAATCGGATACAATTTCAGCCCGCAAAAGATTCGCATTTGAAGAAATATTTTTTATTCAACTTTTAAGACAACAACAAAGAAAAGAATATCAATCACAACCATCGTTTCAAGTAAAAAAAACCATCAAAGATACCAAACCACTTACAAATACTTATCCATTCGAACTTACTGATTCCCAAAAAAAATCTGTTAAACAAATTTTAGAAGATTTTGGAAAAGATTATGCGATGTCTCGCCTGCTCGAAGGTGACGTTGGTTCTGGAAAAACTGCGGTGGCAACCACAACAGCTTTTGCAATCTGC
>CAYUZR010000058.1:0-2229 GCA_964449555.1 uncultured Candidatus Saccharibacteria bacterium | reverse complement strand
CCCCGGCGGATGTTGATCAAAAACAATTAGACGAACTTGGTCTTAAATTAAGTAAAAAAGACAAATGAGGCAGTTCCAAAAAAACATAAAATTTTAACGGGTCATTTTATGACCCGTTAAAATTTTATGTTTTTTTGTAATAACGAATATGTGGAGATATCCACGAACTTAAATAATCCTAAAATTGGATGAAATTCAAGGAAACAAGGAACAAAAATATAAGTCGTACATCTAGTACGGCGAATGTTTTTGCGACGAAATTGACGAATAAGTTCACCAATTTTAGGATTATTTTGTATCTTTTATACCTAAGGAAAAGGCTAGTCCAAAGAAAATTACAATTCCACCCAAAATAGCGAATAGATTATTTATATCTGTAAACAAGAGTAATAAACTAGCGATTAGTGGACCAATTGTATAGGCAATAGGTCTCATTATTCTGAAGAAGCTTAAAAGATTTGTGTCATCTCCGTCAATTTTTTTGAAGAAATAAGTTTCTGATGATATTTCTATCATACTTGCTCCTGTTCTTGTTAGAAATAAAAGTATTGTCCATGTTATTGGACTTGTTGAGTCTAAGAATGTCAAAACAGCCGTTGTTAATCCCATAATTATGAATCCTAATATCAGAATTTCTTTTTCACCGTACTTTTTATCTTCAAGTTTCCCTAGTGGTAATTCAAATAATGAAAAGGGAATAAGCATTATCGTGAAAATTACACCAATAACACTCCATTCAAAACCAATATACTCATGCAAATAAATCGGCATATATATAACCATCCAAGAATAAAAGAATTTTAGAATTAAATTAGAACCAAGAATTCTTAGAACATTTTCTCTATGTTTGATTATATTAAAAGTTTTAAAGAATGAATCTGTTTCATATTTTGGATCTTCAAAATTTCTAAAAGCTCTTGATAAGAGAGAAAACATTGGTAAAATCAAAACCGCTGAAATTAGATATATCTTCCAATAATCTCCATTAGATAAAACCAAACCTGTAATCGTTGGAGAAATAACCCACGCTAAATTTTTTAAAGTTAATGCAGATCCTCGTGTCCCCCCAGTTTCTTTATTAGGAGTTAGATTCTCTAGAAATACATCCAGATTTAACATAATGGTTGAAATGAGTATTAGATGTAAGACAAAAACTATTACGGTTAGTATCGAGTTTGAAAAGGCTAGTGTAATTAAAACAAATATATTAAGTACAAGTAAAAGCAGTGTTGATTGGTAATTTCCAACTTTTTTCAATAATTTGGGTATGTAGATAATTGCTGGTATAGATAAAATAGCGGCAATTGAATAGAAAAAACCAACATTTTCTGGAGAAACAAAATTACTTAAGAATTCCGAGTTTATATATGTTGGTATTGCGACACTGAAAGCAAAAAAGAATCCTACAAAATAGATAGAGGTTAAATCACCTGTTGCAATTTTTTTAATTTTTCGCATTAGTAGTAAGTATAAAGGATAAACCCCCACACCTTTCCTAGTATTGTCTTTCAAACGAAATGTGAGTAGTTTACTTTTGTAAAGTTATTTTATTTTAAATGATTTTTAACCTTACACATCTATATAATACTAGGAAAGGTGTCGGGGGTAAAGTTAAAAGTAGGAAGTCTATAATAGGGTTAATTTATACAAGATAATTAATCCTAATTTGAGTACAGTTCGAGAAGGCTAGGAGTAAAAATATGAGATGTACTTTAGTACTTCGAATATTTTTACGACAAAGCCGACGAAGAAATGTGCCAAATTTGGGTTAACTTATACCCCTAGGACAACAGGAATAACTATAGGTCTTTTATCTGTCTTTTTTAATAGAAATCTTCCAACATTATCAACAATATCTTTTTTAATAATATCAAAATCAACAGGTTTCATTCCTTTTGCATCATCTTCGACTGTCTTTTTTACCATCCTTCTTGCTTGTTGGAGCATATCCTGTGATTCTCTTAGATATACAAATCCGCGAGAAATAATATCAGGAGACTTTCGTAATTTACCTGTTTTAATATCTAATGTAGCAATAACTACAAAGATTCCGTCTTGAGCTAGTGTTTGTCTGTCACGGATAACAACCTCTTGCATATCACCGACAGAAAATCCATCTACCATAACAATATTTGAGGGAGCTTTTTCTTTTAGAACTACAATTTTATTTCCTTTGTCTCTAATTTCAATAACAGATCCATTGTCGGGGACAATAATGTTCTCTTCTTT
>CAYUZR010000057.1:0-2285 GCA_964449555.1 uncultured Candidatus Saccharibacteria bacterium | reverse complement strand
TGCACCCTCATTTTCCTTGATTTCTAGTTGATGAATTCGCTGAGCATCAAATCCTGTCCCTTGTTGTTCAATAGAAATGATGAACCCTTTTTTACCTAGCCACAAAGAGAAGTTATCCGGAGCTTTGTATTCAGTATAATTGAGAGAGTTTGACCCTGCCTCGTTAAGAAAGTAAGCCACTTCATCAGTAACAATTTGGGTTATCCAATTGTAAAGATCAAATTTGGCCCCATAAGTTTTGTTTAACAACTCGACCACTGCCCACTTTTGTTGCCCATATTTATCTATAATGTCACATGATGAAAATACGTCTCTTACTTTGTGGCGGTTATGGATTGGGAATGTGTGGCTAGAGTGATGTTGAATTTTCTCTAATGCTTCAGTAAGTGTGGTTTTGAAACAAATTGCCATTGTGTAGAATTAAAAAGAAAGAATTTAAAAAAGTTTAGAAAAAACTAACTCACAAACATTTATTCGTTACTTTCCAAATCATCTTTTATTTTTTGAATTTGTTTCTTTAAAGGAGAAAGATAAGTTATAATTAATTCCCAAACTCTATCTAAGTCAACCATAAAATAGCCATGAATAAAAATATCTCTTGTTCCTGCTATTTTCCTCCACTCCACAGAAGTATATTTATCCCTCGTTTTATTTGAAATGTTTTTAACAGCCTCTCCAATAATTTCAAATTCTCTTATTATTGCACTTTGTTTTAATCGATTACTAGTTAATTTTTCTTTAGATAAATTTTTAGAAAAAGTTTCAATATTAGAAATACTATTTAAAATATCTTTTAAAAATAAAATTTCATCTCTTTTCATATTATTCTTACCTCATTAGACAATATTGATTTTTTAAGTTCAGGACGAATACACTTATAATCTACCAAATCTACTTTTTTATTTAGTACATCTTCCAATTCTTGTTTTATCCCTATAAAATCAAATAAATTGACTTTTTTAGGTATTCTAGCTAAGATATCAACATCACTTCTTTTTTTCTGCTCTCCCCTAGCATAACTACCAAAAATACCAGCTTTCTTAATTCCGTTTTGTTTTAATATTTTGATAATTTTTGGTTTTAACCTATTAAATTCAGCAAGTTTAGTTTTATCTGACATGTTAAGAATGATTCTTTTTTTATTTATAAAATTTACTTCTTTTTTTCAAAAAAAAGGTATTTGATTACATCTTGGGTCACATACTCTTCAGCTTGATGCGTAGAATTTTTATTATAAATGAAACTCTCAAGAGATAATTAAAATAAAAAAAAAGAATTTAAAAAAAATCAAGGATTTAATCGTGTTGGAGTTCTTGGAAATGGAATACAATCCTTAATAGTATCAAAACCACAAATCCAAGCTGCGAATCTTTCTATACCTAATCCAAACCCTGCGTGAGGAACAGAACCATATCTTCGTGAATCTAAGTACCAATCAGAAGCGCCTAAATCCATTTTAGCTTTCTTTAACCTTTCAATGATCTTGTTCAAATCTGGTTCTCGTTGTGAACCATCAACCATTTCTCCAATCCCTGGCGCTAACAAATTAAAATTTGTCCCTGTACCTGGTAATTCTGGATCTTCTCCATGATAAAATTTTAATAATGCCAAAGGATAATTAGTTACAAAAACAAAATTGTTATCATAATACTTTGCCAAACTTCTTTCTTCAGAAGATTTGAAATCGTCCCCTTGTTTTATTTTATGGTTATTTTTCTGTAAAGTTTCAATTGCTTCAGAATATGTCACTCGCTTAAATGGGGCTTTAACTTTTTTCAATTTATCAAGGTCTGCTTCAACAATTTCTAATTCAACCAAATTTTCTTTAAGAACTTTCTGCACCGCATATTCTACACTCTCTTCAGCGAGTTTCATGTCTTCTTGCAAATCTATCCAAGCAGCTTCAACTTCAAAATGCCAAAACTCTGTCACGTGCCATGGAGTTCTAGATTTTTCTGCTCTAAATGAAGGTGCAATCGCATAAGCTTTCTCTACCGCATTAATGAAATTCTCTGCATAAAATTGCCAAGATTGAGTCAAATAAGCTTTTTGGTCAAAATATTTTACTTCAAACGTATCCGAACCACCTTCACTTGTCGCTGAACTCATTGAAGGTGCATGAATTTCAATAAATCCTTTTTTGTGCATAAACTCATGAAACGCCAATAAAAGTGTTGAACGAATTTTCATACTTGCAATCATTTTCCTACTTCTTAACCACAAGTGTCGGTTATCTAACAAGAATTCCGGATTTTGATCTTTACCAATCGGATAATTGTCACTAG
>CAYUZR010000056.1:0-2582 GCA_964449555.1 uncultured Candidatus Saccharibacteria bacterium | reverse complement strand
CGAGTTGAGCCGTTTAATTTTTATTGACTTTTTAAACCTTTTCATATATTATTCCACTTATCAAATCAGGTTTTGCATAGGGAAACACAGTCGAGTTTTGTTCTGCATAATACAGAGTTTGTGTATTAATAGAGTTATTTCATAAAAATTATATGGAAACAGGAACAATCGCTCGTCTTACAGACAGAGGATTTGGATTCATCGCACAAGAAGGACAAGAAAAAGATCTTTTCTTTCATGCAAACGAATTGCAAGGTGTTGATTTCAATGATCTAAGAGAAGGTGATGCTGTTACTTTCGAAATTGCTGATGGACAAAAAGGTCCAAACGCAGTAAGTGTAAGTAAAGCCGATGGTGCAGCACCAGCTGCAGCAGATGCTACTGAAGAAGTAGCGGAAACAGAAGCTACTGAAGAAGCTACTGAATAAGTAACTTTTATCTAAAAATTAAAAACTCCTCGTTTTGAGGAGTTTTTAATTTTATTTAATCACTAAATTTTTTGAGCATCTTTTATTTTATAATCCCCAATCGAAATTCTTCTCAAATCCTGAAGAGTCGCCACAGTTCCCAACTTCTCACCCAACACTTCTGCTAAGCTCCGAATATATGTTCCACTTCCCACCTCAAACTCCACTATTAAAGCGCAGGTGTTCAACACCTGCGTTTTTAAGTCGGCGCGTGTTACAGTCATCACTCTTTTTGGTTTTATGACTTCTTTTCCTTCACGAGCATATTTGTATAAAGGCTTCCCTTTTCTTTTCATTGCTGAATATAGAGAGACTTCGTAGATATGATCTCCTTCCATACTTTCCAAAGCCGACACAATTTCTTTTTCAGTTAATTTTGGAACCTTTTTTTCTTCTACAATTTCACCATCTAAATCACCTGTATCGGTTTTCTTGCCCAATAAAATTTCTGCTATATAAACTTTCGGCAACCCAATTAACTCTTTCAATTTTTTCGTCCCGTCACCTACACCCACCAACAAAAGCCCACTTGCCCGTGGATCCAAAGTACCAGCATGTCCCATCTTCACTTTACCCAACTCCTTTTTCAACCGTCTTAAAACATCAAAAGAAGTAATTCCTGTTGGTTTGTCTATTAGTAATAAATTTTTGTCATTCTTATTCATCAAAAGGAGATTTTATTTTTTTTAACTTTGGATTTGTTACCTGCGTATAAACTTGTGTTGTTCGTATATTGCTATGGCCTAAAAGTTCCTGTACATATCGTACATCTGTCCCGTTCTCCAACAAATGTGTAGCAAAAGAATGTCTCAAGGAGTGGAAGGTTGCCTCCTTATTTATTTTTGCTTTTTGTAATGCTTTTTTAAAAACAGCCTGGAAAGAACGAGTTGTTAATTTCCCACCACGATTTGAATTAAAAACAAAATCGTCATTATGTTTTCCGGCTATTAAATTTTGAAAATCTGTTTTGATCTTCTCCGGAAAAACAGTGATTCGATCTTTTTTGCCTTTTGCTGATTTTAAGTGAATAGTTAGTTCATCTAAATTAATATCTTGTATTTTTAGATTTTGAATTTCAGAAATTCGCAGGCCTCCAGCATAAGCCAAAGCAATCGCCAATCTATATTTTTGATTAGGGATACTTTCCAAGATTTTTTTAATCTCTTCTCGGCTTAAAACAACCGGTAGTTTTTTGGTTTTTTTAGAAAATTTTAAATCAATCTTTTCATCACTTTTCAACACTTCTTTATAAAAAAACTTAACAGAATTTAAAGCTAAATTCACTGTTTGTGAAGATTTTCCTTTTTCAACTTTTTCTAACAAAAATTTTTCCACCGCTTCTTGTTTTTCTTTTAAATTATGTTTTCTAGAAAAAACCAAATACTGTTCAATGTATAACAAATAGGTTTTTCTGGTTTTTGGCGAATACCCTCTCAATTTCAGCAAATTTTCTGTTTGTAATAAAACATTTTTCATATATAATATTTGTACGTGAATAAATATTGTTAAATATTAACATATATTCGCATTTATTACCAATTACAGTTTTTATCCGAAAAACACTTCGCATAAAAACGAGTTGTGCGACATATCTTTTGAGAAATTACTCAATAAATTTAAAAACTTTTAATTCTTTTTTCTATTATGAATAATCAATTAACAAAAATTATAGTTCGTGCACAAACAGCTGATGAAGAGTTTGATTATCTGATGAAGGTTTTGAGTAAAATGGATTTTTATAACCAACATGGTTACAAAATTCCAATTCCAGATCATCCATTTTTTTTAAAAATTTCCAACAACCCTGATTTGTTAAAGTCTTTAGATATTGAAGAAGCAAAAAATATATTCAAAAAAGATGTTTATAATCCAGATTTTTTTAAAAAGGGACTAAAGACTGTAAGTAAGGACATTGAATTTGTTGAAAAAGCTATCAAAAAAATGGAAGAATGGAAGAATTGGAAATTCAAACTTTTTCCCTCATATCAAGTTAAGTTGACTGCTTATGGTCCGGGTGGATCGTATGATTTCAATCATGGAAATATTACAATGAAAACTAAAGAAGGTGGAGAATTTGCCAGAGTTCCATATCACACTATTGTTCATGAAATCATA
>CAYUZR010000055.1:0-2636 GCA_964449555.1 uncultured Candidatus Saccharibacteria bacterium | reverse complement strand
TACACTCCCATCTACTTGTTGAAAATTCTCTAGAATAGCAATTAGTATTCTTCCAATAGCAAAAGCAGTAGCATCATTTGTATGAAGTAATTTCTTTTTTCCATCTTTATCTTTATAAAAAGATTTAACGCCTCTTGTTTGGTAATCGGTCATATAATCTGATGTGTGGGTTTCCCTATATTTATCTTGGCTTGGAATCCAACATTCAATATCAAATTGATTATAATCTGGGTTTCCAGTATCCCCTGTACACACATGAACAAGTCTATAAGGTATCCCGAGTTGTTGAACAAGATATTCTTGTATCCCAACAATAAATTTTTGTTCATCAGTCCCTGTCTCAACATCCGTAAATGATTCCATTTCTAATTTATCAAATTGATGAGTTCTTAATATTCCCCCCATATCTTTTCCGTAGGTTCCTGCTTCCCTTCGAAAAGCAGTTGAATATCCAATATATCTCAGTGGTAAATCACTATGATTAACTGTCTCATTCATGTAGTATGGCGCCATTGTATGTTCAGCACTAGCAACTAAATTCAAATCTTCATCTTTTAAAGTATATGTTTGATCCCCAAATACTCTATGAATACTTTGCTGAACTTCATTTCTAATCATTACAGGTGGAAGCATTGGCGAGAAAGGTTTTGAAGATATATTTAAGTTGTTTTCTTTTATAATTTTTTTCAAAATATCTTCATCTTTTAATACATCAAAAACAAATTGTATAATGGCAAATTGCAACAATACAGCATCATTTTTAAGATAAAAAAATCTAGAACCAGAAACTTCAGCTGCTTTTTTGACATCAATAAGATCTAGGGAAACCCCCAAATCCATGTGACTTTTTATCTCAAAATCAAATTCGGGTTTTTCACCCCATTTTTTTATTTCAACGTTATCTTCCTCGTCTTTTCCGGATGGCATTGCCGGATCAGTAACATT
Source organism: uncultured Candidatus Saccharibacteria bacterium (assembly GCA_964449555.1). Taxonomy (GTDB): domain Bacteria; phylum Patescibacteriota; class Minisyncoccia; order Phycocordibacterales; family UBA12079; genus UBA12079. The sequence goes on along the minus strand of CAYUZR010000055.1, from coordinate 1,691 downwards.
AGGTACTTTGAAAAGAATATCACTGAATTCTTCTTCAATTTTTTTGAATTTACCCTCCCACTCAGAAAGTTCTTTTTTTATTTTTTTACCTTCTTCAATAAGAGCTTCATCTGGTTTTCCGTCTGAAACAGATTGTGATAATTCATTCTTTTTTGCTCTCAAATTTTCAACCTGAAATTGAAAACCTTTTCTTGTCTCATTCAATTCCAATAATTTATCAAGGTCAACATCGCTATTTTTTTCTTCGATAGCTTTTTTTACTAGATCTGTATTTTCTTCTATAAATTTTATATCCAACATAGTTTAGTTAGAAAGTTAATAAGTTAGTAAGTTTGAAAGTAAAATTTTAGCTTGGCTAAAATTTTCTTCCGCCTAGTTACACATTCAATCAAGACCTACAGGGTAACTGGGCTTGGTGAGATAGACGATATGCTTAATTGCCAATTTAATAACATTAAAACTATCTTAGCAAAAATTACAAAATAAAAAAAGCCGGTTTGCGTAAGCAAACTGACTTTTATGACTTTATACATTTACTGGTTGAGCACGACAAATTGTTTTTCCACTTTTTTCAAGTATGTTTAAAGCAACAAAACGAAATCTATCCCAATCATTTCCTATCTTCCAATCAAAAACTTGACCATCAAATTGTGATGAAATCATTCTTTGACAATCCCATGCCCTCGCCGGAACAGTAAATAAAAAAGAAAAATATTTAGGAAAAATTTCTGGAAAAGCTATTCTTGCAACTTTTTGAATCAAAGACGGACTGTAGTTAACCTCTTTACACAAAATTAATCTTTTGTTTTTTTCCGTTCCTATTTCTACATATTTAAAATTCTCCACCAACATAACTTCCTCCCCAAATTTCTAGTTAACATCAAAGTAAAAATTCTAATCTCAATACTTACATATATACATATAAAAATCAACCAAAAATGCTTTTGAAATAGTAAATAAAAATTGTGCTAAAATACTGCTAATGAATAAAACCAAAAAACTAACCAAAAACGAATTTCCAGAAAAACTTTTGGAAATTCCACAACCTCCTAAACAACTTTATATTCGAGGTGAAATGCCGGATTGGAAAAATTCAAAATTTATTGCAGTAGTTGGTTCTCGAAAATATACAAATTATGGTAAAGAGGCTTGTGAAAAAATTATTTCTGAATTACGCGGACATAACATCGTAATTGTTTCTGGTTTAGCGATTGGAATTGATTCCATCGCCCACAAAACTGCCCTAAAAAATAATATAAAAACTATTGCTGTTCCTGGATCTGGAATTGACCCATCAGTTATTTACCCATCAATGAATAAAAATCTTGCCGAAGAGATTGTGTCAGCAGATGGATGTTTACTCTCAGAATTTGAACCAGATTTCAAAGCTCAAACTTGGAGTTTCCCGCAAAGAAATCGAATTATGGCCGGACTAGCGGATATTGTTTTAGTAGTTGAAGCCAGTGAAAAATCCGGCACGCTTATTACTGCAAGAATGGGATTAGAATATAATAAAGAAGTCTGCACAATTCCGGCTTCAATATTTTCTCACGGAGCAAAAGGTTCAAATAATCTACTTCATCAAGGAGCAACACCAATTACTTGTGGACAAGATATATTAGACTTATTAGGAAAATCCAAAGAAAGTAGTACTCAACAAAAGAAAATAGAATTTGATAATTGCTCAAACG
>CAYUZR010000054.1:0-2855 GCA_964449555.1 uncultured Candidatus Saccharibacteria bacterium | reverse complement strand
GTTTTTGTTATTTAACTCTGTGTTTCTTCCTAATTTCCTTAACCTCCTCCTTTTCAGCAACATCTTTTTTCTCTTTTCCTGCTTCGCCTAGATTTTTTAACTCTTTTTCAGGTAATTTAGCCAATTCTTTAGCTCTTTTTTGTAGATATTCTTCTGTGTTTAGGCCAGGATCATCTAAAACTTCTTCTAAAAGGGCATGTAAAATCCAACCTATTTTAGGTCCGGGTTTTTCGCCCAATAATTTCATCAACTCATCTCCTTTTAACTTCAACATGCCAACAGACACTGGATCTTTCATCGCCTGGTCGATCATTGCGTGATATTGACGTAAACGATAAGGTTTTTCAACCGGTCTACCCATCCCTATTCTGTCACAGGCTCGTACCTTCATTAAATCCCAAACATTTTCTGGTCCTACATTTCGAATAATTCGCCTTACAGCTGATAATGTTATCTGCTCAATATCAGAGAAAAATAAGTGGTTTCTTACTAGTTTAACTACAACATCACTAATTTCTCCTGAAAAACGTAATCTTTTCATTATTTTCTTCGTAATCCTTGCTCCAACAACTTCGTGTCCATAAAAAGTATTTTCTTTTTTCTCTTTATCAAATCTTTTAGTAGCTGGTTTGCCGATATCGTGCAACAAAGCCCCTAAACGCACATGTAAAGGAAATTCTCGATCAGCAGAATGTTGAACAGCGCGTAAATTATGTTCCCAAATTGTATAAACATGAGCTCCTTTTTGCTTTTCTCCTAATCCCTCTTCTAATTCAGGGATGATATATTTCAAAATATCTAACTGATGAAGAGAAATTATCCCATCCATTGGGTTTTCTGACATTATAATCTTCACAAATTCATCTTTTATTCTTTCAATTGCTATTTTTTCTAGCGTGTTAGCGGTTTTTTGAATAGCTTTTTCGGTTTCTTTTTCTATTTTAAATTGCAATTCTGTTTCAAACCGAACCGCTCGTAAAATCCGCAAAGCATCCTCACCAAACCTGTCCTCTGGTTTTCCTACTGTCCTAATTATATTGTCTTTTATATCTTTTTGCCCATCATATGGGTCAACCAAACTATCGTTTGCTGGGTCATAAGCAATTGCATTCATTGTAAAATCACGCCTTTTTAGGTCATCTTCCAACTTATCGCTGAATTTAACCGAATCAGGTCGGCGATTATCAGAATATTTAGATTCTAGTCGATATGGTGTAACCTCGATATTTTTTAGTGTTTTATCTTCTGTGTCGTCATTAACCACCCCAACAGTTCCATATTCATTTTCATAATAAGTATGTTCAAATAGACCTTGAATTTTTTCCGGGTCAGCATTTGTGGTAACATCCCAATCCTTTGGAACCCTATTTAACAACAAATCTCTTACACACCCACCTACTAAATACGCCTCAAAACCCGCCTCTTGTAAGGTTTTTACGATACTCAATACTTCTTTTGGTATTTTCAGTTTATTCATTTGTAATTACTGTACTATTTTGTTACAAGAAAAACAAATATAAGTACAAGAATGTGGAGTAATTGATCTTGCCAATCATACTTTAGTATCCCCCACCTCCCTTTTAATGGTTCGATTAGAAAATGAGATATCGCGATAATACCTAAAGAGAGATAAGATAAAGGTATTCTAAAGATAACAAATGTAGCAGTATATAATAAGGCGTGAGAGAGATTTACTTCCCACCTTTTATTTTTTTCAGTACTCATCCATGTTGATTGAAAAGCAAAATCACCAATAAAATGAGCTGCTAACAAAAACAAAAAGAATTCTAGTTCCATGATGATAATAGTTTTAACCTATAATGTTTAAATTATAACATCTTGTGTTGTTTTTTATTGTTTTATAGATATTTGAACGGCTCAACCTGTTGAGCCGTTCAAGCTTTTTATAGCTTTGTTAAGTTTTGTTTTGTTAGTTACTTTATGTTAATCTTAAAAATAGAATAGTTATCGTACAATAAAAACAGAAAGGAGAGTATTATGAAATTTAATGAAAAAATTTTGAGATTTTTTGGTTTAGTTTTTTCTTTACCACCAAAACCACCAACAGAAAGAAATAATGACTACACAAGATATGTGGTCTTCGTAAGGTGATTACCAGTAAGGATATTGAAAGAACGAGAAAAGAGATAATAAAATAATATCTTATGCACTAAAAAAATTCAAAAAGGATTTTATAATGAGGATTACCATGAGTAGCCTTATAAGAAAAGAAGTAAAAGTTCTTTCTTTCAGACCTAAGAGTATCCATGCACAAGTTTCTGTTTTGTGTGGAATTAAGCCAAGTAATACTGAAATCATTTTACGAGCAATTAAAAATCGAATTACTCGTAATAGTTTAAAAATTTCACCTATTGATATTTGCAACAACATTTAAAAAGGAGTTGGAATGTTCTTTATACACAGGTTATCAAAAGACGAAGGTCTAGCCCTACCACAATAATAAGTTTTTGTGGTGGGGTCTTTTATTTTTTAAAACTAGCTTTTTACTCTTTTTTGGCTATAATTCAACTACAAGCTTCCGTGGTGAAATGGATATCACAACGGTCTTCGGAACCGTCGTTGGGGGTTCGAATCCCTCCGGGAGCACAAAAATACCAAAACCGAAGTGTTAGCTTTGGTTTTGTTGCATTTTGTACTTCCGGAGGGATTCGAAACGAGCGAAATATATTTTTTGGAGCGTAGCGGAAAAAAATTTGAGCGAGCGGGGCAGCGAGTTCTTGATAAAATTGAGTTCGTAGAACGAAGATTTTATTTAGAACTGGCGTCGAATCCCTCTGTAATAAAGAATGAACAAAATACTTGGTGATTTGAAGATCGAATCCAAACACAAAACC
>CAYUZR010000053.1:0-2985 GCA_964449555.1 uncultured Candidatus Saccharibacteria bacterium | reverse complement strand
CACGAGCTTCACGAGTTTTCGGAAAGGCAATCACCTCTCGAATACTTTCTTCTCCTGCTAAAATTGTGAGTAACCTATCCAATCCCCAGGCAATTCCACCATGAGGAGGAGCTCCTGATTCAAGAGCAGAAATCATATGTCCTAAGTTTTTTTCAATTTGTTCATCAGTCCAGCCAATTATCTTCAGGGTTGATTTTAGGATCTCTGTATCGTGCGCTCTGATACTTCCGCCACCTATTTCAGATCCATTCAAAACAATATCATATTGTGCTGCAATAATATTTTCAATATTTTTTCCTCCTTTCAAATCTTCAATAAATTCTGACTTACAAAGTGAAAACGGGTTATGAGTAAAAGTCCACTCACCTTTTGCTTGTGGGTCATCAGAGTCTGCGGTTTTTTCAAAAAACGGAAAATCGACTACCCAGCAAAAAGCTAATTCGTTTGAATTTTCTTTGTCTTTTCTTAAATCAGGTCGATCTGTTCCATATTTTTCTATTGCTTCTTTATAAGTAATTCTTGGGAAAGGAATTTGCTGAATCTTTTTTTCTGGATAAAATTTCTCAACAATTTCGATTAACATTTTTTCATTGAGTGCTAATATATTCTCTTCCTCAACAAAAGCCATTTCTAAGTCCATCTGAGTAAATTCTGGCTGTCTATCCCCTCTCATATCTTCATCTCGCATACATCGAGCAATTTGAAAGTATTTCTCCACACCAGAAGCCATCAGAAGCTGTTTATACTGCTGTGGAGCCTGTGGAAGAGCATAAAACTTTCCTGGATGTAATCGTGACGGCACAAGATAGTCTCTTGCTCCTTCTGGTGTTGATTTAGTTAACATCGGAGTTTCAATTTCAAGAAAACCTTCTTGATCTAAGTAATCACGAATAAATTTAATTACCTTGTATCGATTAATTATATTTTTATTCATTCTTTCAGAACGCAAATCAAGGTAGCGATGTTTCAAACGAGTTTCTTCTCCGACAACTCTTGTGTCTGATTTTATATCAAATACAGGTGTTTCGGCTTTATTTAAAATTTCAATATCAGTTACCTCTAATTCAATGTCGCCATTTTGAACATCTTTTTTAGCATTATCAGGTCGTTCGTTTACAATACCTTTTACATTCACCACAAACTCATCACGCATTTCTTTAGTTTGCTCAAACAATTCAGGCTTACCAAAAACCACACCTTGAATTTTTCCAGTAGTGTCCCTAAAATCAAAAAAAGTCATTTTACTCTGATGGCGAACTGTATCAATCCAACCAGAAATTTCAACTTCTTTTGTTTTATAATCTTTTAAATCTTTAATATAAATTCTCTTCATATGTTAGTTATATAATTTATTATGTCTATCTTTTAAATTTTGTTTTTGTTTTTTCTTTACTTCTTTCCACAACTTTTCTCTAATTTCACTGTCTGGGTTGTCTTTATCAACTCCAAAAAGTACTTTATATCTTTCTTTGAATTTATCTACTGATCGTGAAAAAACATGATTTACAGAACGAATATACTCATCTCTTTCTAATATTTTTAGAAGCATTAAATAATCCCAAAAAATATCCCCTAGTTCATCTTCCAAATAAACAAAATTATCTTTTTTTATTTCCTCTTCGGCCTCATCCATTTCCCCTCTAATTTCTTTTAAATAAATATTTAGAACATCTGGATGTCTGGAAAAAGTATTTTTTATCAAATTTTCGTCAGCTAAATCAAGAAGTTCATCAATTATTTCTGACATGCTTTTAATTTTTTCCATAATCATAATAATACCAAACTAAACCAAACTTTCCAACAAAAAAACACAGTCTTTTAAAGACCGTGTTTCTATAGATTCTGAATATTAAATATCACTAATTGTTTTAGTTGGAGTTTTTGAAAAAATATCCAGATCATATCTTTTTTTAAAATACAAAAATACAAAAAGTCCCCAAAACAGGTAAAGAGATGATCCTAATAAAAAAACTCCTAGTAATGAGTGTAGGACTCCCAGTATACCAATACAAGCAAAAAATGCTCCAAAAGCAAAAAACAAGACTGTTGCTCCAGAACAATCATCAGCAATCTTCAAAGATCTCCAAAAATACCAAATCCAAAAAGGTGCTTGTAACAAATTTTTAAGATAAATCAGAATATATTCCACAACAACCTCCTTTTCAATTTTCTGTTTTATACAAATCCTAAATTGAGTATATCAAACAAACGACGACTTCTCAACAAACAATCACGAAAATAGAGCTTGCAACTACTTATTCTAAACCAATGTGAAGATTATATAGTTTTCGATAAACTCCACCTCTTATTTTGATTAAATCTCTGTGATGACCTTCTTCAACAACTCTACCCTCTTTAAAAACTATTATCCGGTCTGCTTTTCGAACAGTGCTTAGCCTATGAGCAACGATGAATGTAGTTCTCCTTTCCATAAGCCTCTCAAGAGACTCTGTGATAAGTCTTTCGATATTTGGATCAAGAGCAGAAGTCGGTTCATCAAGAATTAAAATTTTTGGGTTTCGTAAAATTGCTCGAGCAATTGCAACTCGCTGTTTTTGTCCAACCGAAAGCTTAACCCCTCTTTCGCCCACAACTTGTTTATATTTTTTAGGAAATTTATTAATAAATTCATTAGCGTGTGCATCTTTGACTGCTTTTTTAACTTCTTTTTCGGTTGCTTTGAAACTTCCATATTTTACATTTTTCTCGATAGTATCATTAAACAAACTAACTTCCTGAGGAACAACAGCGATATTTTGTCTCAAAAAAGTCAGGTCAATTTTCTTTATATTAACACCATCAATTAAAACCTTTCCCTTTTGGGCAAAATAATAAGCTGAAATTAACTCAATAAGAGTCGATTTCCCAACACCAGATTCTCCCACCAAAGCAATTCTTTCACCCGCTTTTACATTTAAACTAATATTTTTTAAAACCTTTCCATCTTTTTTTTGCATCATCTAAAACATCGGTACCGGGGTCGCC
>CAYUZR010000052.1:0-2995 GCA_964449555.1 uncultured Candidatus Saccharibacteria bacterium | reverse complement strand
GAATAAAGATATTATTTTAAAATAAAAACAAAAAATCCACAGGAACCGGAGGCCTGTGGATTTTGTTTTAAGAATTTGTGTTTGTAATTGGGTGCTTTATAATTAGTTATATGGCTAAATTTCATTCCCCTAGATTAGTAAAAAGAAAAAAAAAGATCTTTCAATTAAAACTTTCTTTAAGTGTTTTAGTTTTAGTTTTTGGGATTTTACTTGTGTCATCTTTATCTCAACTTCATTTTTTAAATATTAAAAAAATTATTTTTGAAGGTAATGAATTTACAAAAACTTCAAAATTATTTGATATTACAGAAGGAGAAATGAAAGGAAAATATTTTTTGCTTTTTTCAAAGAGAAATTTTCTTCTTTATCCCAAAAAAGAAATAGAAGAAAAAATATTAGATGAGTTTCCACGAATAAAAAGTATTAATTTTGATTTAGGATTAAAAGAAATAAATATTTTTGTTGAAGAAAGAAAACCTTTTGCTTTGTGGTGTGAAAAAGGGATAGCAAATTGTTTTTTAATTGATGATAATAGCTATATTTTTGCAAAATCTTTGGGGGATAATTATTTTAGATATTATAAAGAATTGGGTGAGGGTGATTTTTTGAGAAAAAATGTATTTGAAATAGAAAAATTTGTAAATATTAAATCTTTTGTTAAATTCATTAACGGTTTAGCACTTAACCCGTATAAATTAGTTTATTTAGAAAGTCAAAGTGAAATTTATTTTAATGATGGTTCAAAAATAATTTTTGGGAATGATCAAGATGTAAAAGAAATAACAAATAATTTACAGTCAATTTTGGATATGGAAGATTTTAACTTGGAGAGTGTAGAATACATCGATTTGAGATTTGGGAATAAGGTATTTTATAAATAAAAGGCTTCGGCATTAAATTTTTGCCGAAGCCCAAGGTGTTTTACGTGTGTTCAACTACATCAATATTTAACTCGTCTTTGTGTGTGTCTTCTGTGAATATTTCTGGTTTAAGATTATCAAAAGTTACCTTTGCTACTGGTTGTTGGATTCTAGGTGAAAAGTATTTGCAAGATGTTTGTTTATCGTGAATATCTTTTAAATTATCAAAAAGAACCACATTAATTGAAGTAATTACTACCTTTACCCACCCACATTCACAATAACAAACATGTTTATACCATATTTGTTTCTTTTCTTGAGATTCTCCGCCTATAATATCCGTTACCATAAAACCCTCCTTTTTATTATATATTGTTTCTTGTTTCTAAAAGTGATACTATCAAAAAATTGTTGATTATACAATATGAAAAAAAATTTCTGGAAAAAATTAAATAAACCATTTTTTGTTTTAGCGCCGATGTTGGATGTTACTGATACGGCTTTTCGACAGATTATAGCTGGAGCCTGTTCAAAAACTTCATTTCGGCTCTCTTTCCTCAAATTTTGTTTGAAAGCTTGTGAAAAATTTTTCAAAATATTACCATATTCTTCAAAATTTTTTACTTCGCTTCAAACAAAATTTGAGAAAATATCCTCGAAAGCAAGTTCTCGAACAGGCTCTAAATACGGTAAACCGGACGTTTTTTGGACTGAATTTGTTGCCTGTGATGGACTTTGTTCAGAAGAGGGGAGAGAGAAGCTTAAAAAAAATCTTTTGCAATTTGATGAGTCAGAGCGACCAATTGTTGCTCAACTTTTTGGTTCTATTTCAGAAAATTTTGAAAAATCTGCCAAAATTGTGGCAGAAATGGGTTATGATGGAATAGACATTAATATGGGCTGTCCACAGAAAAATATTTTAAAACAAGGGGCAGGAGCAGAACTTATCAATAACCCAAAATTAGCAAAAGAAATAATTCGAGCAACCAAAAGAGGTGCTGGGAATTTACCCGTGTCAGTAAAAACTCGTATAGGCTTTAAAAAAAATGAAATTGAAACTTGGATTCCAGCAATTCTCGAAGAGGAACCGGCTGTGTTAACAATTCACGGACGAACTCAAAAAGAAATGTCAAAACCCCCTGCAAATTGGGATTTAATCAAAAGAGTGCGAGAAATTCGTGATGAAATGAATAGTAAGACTTTGATAGTAGGGAATGGGGATGTAAGAAATATTGAAGAAGCAAAACAACGAGTAAAAGAAACCGATGTTGATGGTATAATGATTGGCCGTGGAATTTTTGGCAACCCCTGGTTATTTTGTAGACGTCCGACGTCTACAAATGTTGAAAAAAGATTAAAGGTTGTTTTAGAACATACAAAATTATTTGAAGAAATTTTTGGAGAAACAGAAGAAAACAAAAAATTATTTGGGATTAATCCTGGCGGACGCCCGAGCGGAAAGGGTAGAGCTAGAAATTTTGCTGTAATGAAAAAACATTTCAAAGCTTATATAAACGGATTTGATGGAGCAAAAGAATTAAGAATAAAACTGATGGAAACGAGTAATTACAGAGAGGTGGAAGAAATAATAAACAATTTTTTACTTGAAAAATAGATATTCTCGTGATAATGTTTTTTGTGGAAATTTTGTATTATTAATTTAAAACAAGGGAGAAAATAATGGCTACAAAGAAAGTGGCAATAAAGGATACAGAAGTTTTGGGTGTTACGATAGAGATCAGTGAAGACGACACGATTTTAATATCTATATCACCTTCTCCAATAGCGCCACGAACCTCCTTGCAGAAAGCACGGAGTTTGGTTCAGGAGGCCGGAGAGAGTCCAGAAAAAGAAAAGGCCTTAAAACTGCTCGATCAAGCAATACAAGAAAGTGATTAAACAATCCCCAACTTACCCGTTCGAAAGAGCGGGTTTTTTGTTATAATTTATCTAAGTTAGAAAATAATTATATCAAAAAATGTCAGGAACTATTCCAAAAGAAGAATTTAAAGAAAAATTAGATTCTGGTGAATATATTTTAATAGACGTAAGAAGTCAATTTGAACATAACAAAGAAAAAATAACTGAATCAGAAGTTATCGATATAATCCAACCAGAATTTTTAGATAAAATAA
>CAYUZR010000051.1:0-3156 GCA_964449555.1 uncultured Candidatus Saccharibacteria bacterium | reverse complement strand
GCTTTTTTTTGGTTTTTTATAAAGATATTATTTTATCTAATATTTTTTTTTTTTGGTTTTTTGGGGATTAAAATTCAATGGCTCACTAGTGAGCAATTTAATTTTCATCCCCAAAAAACAACAGAAGGTCTATTTGCAACAAAACTCATTGTTGCCACCCTCTTTACCTTCCCTATCGCTTTATTAATCAATAACTTTTTCATAAAAACTGACTTTTTAAATATTACAACTGTTGCAATTACTTTATTTATCACTGGAATTCTTATTTTAATATCTGAAAAAGTTGGAAAAGAAAATAAAAAATTCATCTGGCCAATTGTTATTGCTCTAGGATTATTTCAAGGATTAGCTGTTATTCCTGGAATATCACGAGCTGGCTTGACCATAGCTTTGCTTATTATACTTGGAATAAAAAGAAAAAAATCTGTTGAAATTTCCTTTCTGTTAGCAATTCCAACAATACTAGGTGCATTTATATTCTCAATTGCTGATATTGGAGTAAAAAGCTTTCTCCTACTTACACCAGAATTAGTTTTCGCTTTTGTAGCATCTTTTCTTTTTTCAATTCTCTCAATCAAATATATGCTCAAGTGGGTGGAAGACAAATGGATCTATTTTGCCTTTTATTGTTTTGTTTTTTCAATAGGACTTTTGATTTTTATTTAAAAATCTCTTATACTAAACAAAAAAAGAATAATTATAAATTAAATTAGAACCTGCTCACAGGCTTTTAAAAATATGTTAGAAAAAATATTAAGTAGTAATGCAACCAAAACAGAAAATATACCTCCACAAACAACAAATATAGAAGATATTGTTGGGCAAGAAACTTACGAATTATTATCAGCTGAAATAAAAGAACAGCTTGAAAAAGCTTATGTAGCTCCGACAGAAGAAGAAAAATTAGAATTAAAATTTGTTGCTGAAGAAATGGCGACAGGTTCAGTAGATATTGTTGAAGTAACAGAAAGATTCAGGAGAGAAAGAGATGGGAATGAAAAAGAAGGTTTTGATATTGAGGCAGATGATAAAGGAAATATATACAGAAATGATACAAACTAATGATGGTTCATATACAAGATAAAAAAGTTGCTACGTAGCATGCTACGTAGCAACTTTTTTATTTTTATTTAGATTTGAAAAAATAGTTTAAATAGCTTATACTCTTTCAATATCGCGGATATAGTTTAGTGGTAAAATACGTCCTTGCCAAGGATGAGTCGGGGTTTCGATTACCCCTATCCGCACAAAACTAAAACAACTCAGCTTCTTGCTGGGTTATTTTAGTTTTTGTAAGGATAGAGAAAAGTGCCTGCGCACTTTTTGTGGGTAATCGAAAGGGCGGAGACATATTTTCGTAGCGTAGCGAAGGAAATAGTCGAGCTGGGGTCGAGAGTACTTAATATTTTGGAGTCCGTAGGACGAACAAAATATTTAGTAACTCGTGACTCGATTACCTCTATCCGCACAAAAATAATGGAGAAAATACGACTAGTATTTTCGTAATATATTTTTGTAGTGAATAGGGGTAATCGAAAAAGAGCGAAGTTTATTTTTTTGTAGCGAAGCGAAAGAAAAATACGAGCGACGAGCCTACGAGTTCTTAATAAAAATGAGTTGAAACGAAGTGGAGACGAAATTTTTATTTAGAACTGGGAGGTCGATTACCTCTATCCGCACAAAAACAAAAAGCTCGGCTTCGCCGAGCTTTTTGTTTTTAAATCTTAAATCTTACATCTTAAATCTACGAACTATTTTTAACAAAAACGGTTTGTGTTGGATACGCCATTTCAATCCCCTTTTCTTCGAATACTTCCATTATTTTTAGATTAATATCCTGCTGAACTTCCATATACTTCTTATAATCATCTGTTTCAATATAATAAGCCACTTCGTAATTTAAAGATGAAGGATCAAAACGATTAAAATGGGTTCTATCAAAACGAATTCCATCAATTGAATTAATTATTTTTTCAACATCAGCTGGGATTTGTCTTAATTGAGCAACAGGCGTCTCATAAACCACACCGAAACTAAATACTCCCCTTCTCTCTTCCATTTTTTTGAAGTTCTGAATTCTTGAAGAAATTAATTCTTGGTTAGACATCACCAACTCCTCCCCTTGAGGAGTCTTCATTCGAGTTGTCATAATCCCAATTTTCTGCACTGTTCCTTTATCAGTCCCAACCTGAATTGTATCCCCTACTTTAAATGGTTTATCAAAATAAATAGCAAACGAACTAAATAAATCTGCTAAAATACCTTTTAAAGCAAAAGCAAAAGCAATACCTCCAATACCAAGACCAGCTATTAGAGAAGTTACATTCACTCCAAGGTTTGAAAGAATCATCAAAAGACCAATTGACCAAAGCGCAAACTTCACAAGCATCCCTATATTATTCATTATTGCTTTCTTTTGCAATTCCTCTGCATCTAACCCATCACTTTCATCAATACTTTTACTCAAAACATAATTTAATAGAACTTGAGCAGTATTTATAATCTGATAAACAACCAAAATAAGCAAAATACCCTCTATTACATTTTTAAACATATCACTCACAAGAATATAGTAAGTTGCAAGATAAAACGCTAGAAAATAATAAAAAGGAGGTTTAATGTTTTTAATTATTTCGATAAGAGTATCGTCAATATCTGTTTTTGTTTTTTCAGCAAGTTTTTTTAGCCTTCTTAAAACATAAAATTGAAATATTTTAAAAACAATTACAAAAAAGATTAGTGCTATCAAAGCATAGCCATAATCAATTATTGTGTTGCCAAAAACAACAGTATTTATATCTATATTTAAGTTTGAAATATTCATATTTTAAAGCTTACAGCTGACAGTTTACAGTTGACAGCATTTTATTAAAATTAATTATTTACAGATTAGCATAAAAAAAGCCCCGCGACTACACAACGGGGGTTTTTCTGAGTTTAAAATTTTTTCTGTCTTTGCATTGTTTATTGGGTTTAACAGTACGATCCTCACAATCAATAAATGTACACAGAGTCTTTTTTTCACTCAAAATACAGTTTTTACATATCATTTTCATCTTCTTATCCTTTTTTTGAATTAAAACGAAAAAATAATCTGAATTAAGTATAGATGATTTGGTTAGAAAACACAAGGTTTTGAGAAAAACGAAAAAAAAA
>CAYUZR010000050.1:0-3429 GCA_964449555.1 uncultured Candidatus Saccharibacteria bacterium | reverse complement strand
ATTCGAACCCGGAGTCGCTCCGTCCCAAACGGAGAATGTTAGCCGTTACACCACACTCCGATACATTTAATACATTGCATTATAACAGTTTTTTCAAAATTTACCAGAATTTTCAAAAATCAAATTAAAAATTATACTTAAAAAGCAAAATTCTACTGAACATTATAAAGGACATTTAAAAAAATGTCCTTTATAATGTCCGATAGATTTTTTATGTCCTTTAGAAATTCTAAAGGACATTTTTTGTGTCCGATAGAAATATGGCGGTAAAATACTTAATATATTACATTCTGAATTATAAAACTAAAATTTTTGAACTAGAAGCAAGGCTGGTCCTACGGACTAAAAGCCTTGCTTCGTCCAAAAATTTTAGTTTCATACTTTAGAATTCTGTTGGATTTTCTTCTAAAACGATATTTTCCATATATTTTACCCTTACCTGCTTGTTTTTTAGTGAAACTTCAACAATAGCAACATCAAATTGCCAATTTAGTTGACTATTTGGATCTTTTTGGGTTAAGTATGTTTGAATAACCCTAGATAATCTTTTTAATTTATATGGATGTAAATTATCTTCCGGCCTGTGTTCATCAAATATCTTCTTTTCTTTACTTTTTTTATTCGATGTTATTCGTGAAACCTTTTCGTTTCCTGTTTGTAGACGTCCAACGTCTACAGATTTTGTTTTATTACTATTTTCTGTTTCACGTGAAACTTTACCTTTTTTAGCTCGTAATTTAGTGAAGATGTTATTCATGAAACTATTTTTTCTATTATGTTGTGTTTCACGAATAACATTTTTCTGCGTTTGTTCTGTATAATTCCGCGTTAGTTCTGCATTGTTAGTCGTAGACTTTACTTCAACAAAGTGTAAAACACCTCTTTTTTGTGCAATAATATCAATTTCACCCCAAGGTTTCCAATAATTTGTTTCAATTATTGAATAACCCTTGTTTTTTAAGTAGTTACAAGTAATTCCTTCCCCAAGATCACCTATTTTTTGTTTTTCAGTACGTGGCATTGGTTTATTTTAACACAAAATTTGTTTCAGTAGGTATGTTATTCACCCCGTTAGAAATTAAGAAAGTTTTTAATTTTCTATTTCTAACGGGGTTCATGAAACATTTTTACACTAATCGTTAGTTTCACGTGAAACATTTATCTTGTTTTTTAACTTTATTTATCAAAAAAATCAAAGTTTTCCGGTTCTTGTGACTTTTTTGTTTATAAAGGACATTATAAATTCATGGAATTAGAATTATTTATGGTTAAAACGCTTGTTTTAAGCCCTATTTCATCTAAAATGTCCTTTATAGACACATTTTTGATAAAGGACAGTTATACACTTTTCCACCGATTTATCCACAGTTTTAATACAAAAAAGTCAAAAAAGAGGAGTTTTTAATTTATAAATACCCAAAATAACGGTGTTTCTTCGTTATATTTTTATAAATCGTCGTACCTCCTCCATACTTCGCTCGGTTCGATTCCATCCACTCACTACAAAAATATACAAAACCGAAGCTTCTTGCTTCGGTTTTGTTTGGTGTGCGGGTGGAGAGAATCTGGGTCAAGTTTCTAATTAAAATTTTCGCCCTTCGGGACTCAATTTTAATACTCTGAGTTACGGAACTATCTTCGTTACGAGAATTTTCTGGATGCTTTATATTCGTTTCTTAAAAAACCGAGTACTAGCAGTAGCTAATATGAGTGTTTTTTGAGAAATGAAGATAAAGTATTCAGGAAATTCGCAGTAGAAGAGAGTTTCGTAATTCAGAGTTTAATAAGAACTTCCTCCCCGGGCTCGCCTGTTTTCTTCCACTTCGTTACAGAAAACATGGCTCCGCCTTTCGATTCCTCGCGAAAGCAAAGAAATTTGCTTTCTCACCCACACATAATAGAAAAACCAGTCCGAAAAGAACCGGTGTTTCTATTATGTGCGGGTGGAGAGAATCGAACTCTCGACCTCTGCTTGGAAGGCAGGAATTATACCACTTAACTACACCCGCGGAATGAATTTTTAATTTTTAATTTGAAATTTTAAAATAATTTTCTATTTAAATTTGTTCGTAGGGTGTCGGACACACCACTTCGCTACGCTTCGTGGGGTGGACGACACCCACTCATACCTTCAAATTAACTGAAAACAATAATATCAAATTTGAGTCAAAAAACAAGTTATTCACATTTTTTTAATTTGACATAATTATATTTATGTATATAATGAACATATACACAATATTATGATAGACTTTTCAAAAATAATAGGTTTTGATTGGGATAGGGGAAATATTGATAAAAACTTTCAAAAACATAGCATCGCGGATCAGGAGTCAGAAAGTGCTTTTTTTGATTCATACAAAAAAATTCTTAAAGATACTATCCATTCAAAATCTGAAAAGAGATTTATTTTAATTGGAAAAAGTAAACAAAATAGAAAAATATTTGTAGCATTTACAGTTAGGAAAAATAAAATAAGAATTATTTCGGCTAGATTATTAAATAAAAAAGAATATTATTTATATGAATAAAAAACAAAACAAAAAAATAAAAATACCAAAATTTAAAAATGAAGATCAGGAAAGAGATTTTTGGAGTGAAGTTGACTTGTCAGATTATTTTAACAAAAACGACTTTCAAAAAATATCGTTTCCGAATCTAAAACCATCAACTAAAACTATCTCTTTGAGATTGCCTGAAAGTCTTTTATATTCTCTAAAAGAAAAGGCTAACAAAAGAGATATTCCTTACCAATCTCTGATGAAAATGATTTTGGATAAAGAATTAAAAAAGTTTTAAACAGTTTTGTTTAGGTTTGGCGTGTTAGAATTTAAGGATTAAACTTAATTAAATTTAAACATGAATGATCAACAAAAATTTCAAGGTAATTGGAAATGTTCTGCTTGTGATGGAGCTATCACAGAACTTCCTTTTGAACCAAGAGGGGAAGCTAATAATCTAACTTGTCGAGACTGCTTTAAATCAGGGAAAGTTGCTAAAAAACCAGCTCAAAATCAAGGTGGTGGCGAAAAAAAGATGTTTGAAGGAAATTGGAAATGTTCAGGTTGTGGGGGAGAGATCACACAATTACCGTTTGAACCTAAAAGTGAGGCTAATTTAACTTGTAGGGAGTGTTATATGAAAAATAAATAAACGGGTATCAATAGGGTATCGATACCATATCGATACCTGTTTATTCAAAATTTATCTTGTATACCGCCTTGCGCCGTTCGAATCCCACCGGGAGCTACAAAAATATACAAAACCGAAGCTGACGCTTTGGTTTTGTATTTTTGTGCTTAGATTCGACTCCCGAATCACTAAATATTTTATTCGTGCTTCGCACTCCAAAATATTAAGTGTTCGTGAGCTCGGCTCGACTGTCTCGCTTCGCTCGACATGTCTCCGCCTGTTCGAACCCCACAAAAC
>CAYUZR010000049.1:0-3599 GCA_964449555.1 uncultured Candidatus Saccharibacteria bacterium | reverse complement strand
TTATCCAATTTATAATGTTTTAGAAGTTCTTCTGGTTTTCCTGACTGACCAAATTCATCGTCTATCCCCATTATTTTAATTTTTGTTGGGTTATTTTGAGATAGGAATTCAGAAATTGCTGAACCCATACCACCTGCTTTTTGATGCTCTTCAATCGTTACAATTCCCTTTACTTCTTTTGACAATTCTAGAATAGTTTTTTCATCTAGTGGTTTTATTGTCGCCATATTTAAAACTTTTGTTGCAACCCCTTCTTCTTCTAATTCTTTTGCTGCCTCAAGCGCTTGATATACCAATGGTCCTGTTGCGATAATTCCAATTTGATTTTGTTGGCTACCTGGTAGCCAACTTTTTGATTTGAAGAGGGTTTGGGCTTTTCCGAATTCAAAAGGTGTGTCTTCTGTTGTAATGATAGGAGTATTATTTCTCGCAAATCGTAGATAAACAGGGGCATCTATGTTTACAGACTCTATTGTTGCTTTTTTTGCTTCGACTGCGTCGCACGGATAAATAACATTCATTCTTGGGATCACACGCATCAAAGCAATATCTTCAATCGCTTGATGAGTTCCTCCGTCTGGTCCAACTGAAACTCCCCCATGAGCACCAACAACTTTCACCGGCACATCATTGTAACAAATGGTTGTTCGAATTTGCTCCCAATTTCTTCCGGGATTAAACATCGCGTAAGAAGAAATAAAAGGAATTTTTCCCATCGCTGCCATACCAGCCCCGACACTAGCTAGGTTTTGCTCTGCCACACCAACCTGCACAAATCTTTCCGGAAATTCATCAGCAAAAAAATTAGTGTAAGTAGAACCAGTCAAATCAGCACAAAGTGCTACTACCCTTTCGTCTTTCTTTCCCACCTCCAAAAGCCCTTCGCCATATCCTTTTCGAGTCGGTGTTTTTTCGACATTATCGTTAAAAATGTCTTTATTTAGTTTTTGAGCTTCGTTTAGCATAATATTTTTTTGTTTACCCCCACACCTTTCGTCTCATTATTAAAATACATAAATTATTTTAACCACATATTGCCTACAAGGCGATGAGATGAAAGGTGTCGGGGGTTTAGTTTTTGGTTTTTGTTTAGCATTGGTCTAGTTTTTAATTCGGTTTGCTTCGCAAATCGAGGACTGGGTTGCCACGCCCTTAGGGCTCGCAATGACAAATTATTTTATTTATTTAGTTCCTTAATTGCTTTCTCACCCTGCTCTGCAGATGGTGGTTTCCCATGCCATTCATATTTTCCTTCGAATTCTTTTACTCCTTTTCCGGGAATTGTGTAAGCGTTTATTACAACCGGTTTTCCTGTAATTGCTTTAGCTTCATTGATTGCGTCGTCAACTGATTGAAAATTATGCCCATCAATTTCTATTACATACCAACCAAATGATTCAAATTTTTCATTCAAGGGTTCTAAAGGCATTATGTCTTCTGTTGTTCCTTCAATTTGAATATTGTTTCTATCAATTATTGCAATAAGATTTTGGAGTTTTTCTTTTCCTGCAAGCATGAAAGCTTCCCAAGAATTTCCTTCTTGTAATTCGCCATCACTCATCAAACAATAAAAGAATTTGTTTGAATTTTCTCCATTATCTATTCTATCTGCTAAGGACATTCCAACAACCTGTGAAAGTCCCGAGCCAAGAGGTCCAGAACTTGTTTCAAGTCCTTTTAGCCATTCTCGATGAGGATGACCTTGTAATTTTGAACCAAGTTTTCGCAAAGTTTTTAATTCAGATTTTGGAAAATAACCACTATGTGCCATTGATGCATACATAACAGGACAAATATGCCCATTAGATAGTACAAGACGATCTCTTTCTTCCCAATCTGGTTTTTTAGGATCGTGTTTCATTGAATGAAAATACAAAGTTGTAAAAATATCAGTCATTCCTAACGACCCAGCCGTGTGTCCAGAGCCAGCCTCAACAAGCATTTCAATTATTGAAATGCGAATATCTTTTGCTTTTTTTTCAAGTTCTTTTATTTTCTGATCATCTAAATGCATGTCTTGTATTTTAACATTATAAACCTCTGTTTCTTAAATTAATAATTGAAAGTTAATAGTAAATAATTTTGACTAACATACCAATATACGAATGACACTAATGATACGAATAGCCTACAAATATTAGGAGTTCTTACGTTTGTATACATTCGTATATTGGTATATTAAACTTCCTCGAATGCTTCAATCGTTGCGTCAATATCATTGCTTTCAAAAATTGTTGAACCAGATACCAATCTATTTGCACCGGCATCTTTTAATAATTTTGCATTATCAAGATTAACACCTCCGTCAACAGAGATCATTATATCAGGATAATCTTTTCTAAACTCAGCTATTTTTGGCAAAACTAAATCTGTGAAAACTTCTCCTTGATATCCAATTCTTTCGATTCCCATAAATTGAACAAAACTGATTTTATCAAATAAATGTTTATAGTCATTTGGATTTGTATGAAAATTAAAAGCTAAACCAATTTCTACTTTATTTCCATAATCTTCAACAATCTTTTTTAATTTATTAGTTGATTCAACATGAATTACGATTCTATGAGCACCAGCATCAATGAATTGTTGGATTTTTTCTTCTGGTTTGTCTACCATTAAATCAAACTCAAATGTACAAATATCACATTCAGGCATTTTTAAATAAATTCCAGAATCCCACATCTCGCAATTTATGAAAGGCCAACTCTTTGAGGGAACAAAAACACCGTCCACCACATCAATCTGAACAGAAGATACTTTATCTTGTACAAGGAAAACTTTTTTATTTAAATCTTCGAAAGATTGTGGAATTATTGCGGGTATTATTTCCATGATTTTGTGTTCACCTCTGGTTCACGACGCCTGGATTGCTTCGCTTCGCTCGCAAAGACAAATTATTATAAGTTATCAATTTTATTAATTCGTCGAATATGTCTTTCATCTTCACTAAATTCTGTATTGAGCCAGACAGTGACAGCTTTTTTAGCGGTTTTATTATCTAAAAATCTTGCCCCAAGAGATAAAATATTTGAATCATTATGTTCCCGAGATACTCGAATAATATCACGATTACCACCATAATAAACAGTTGCTCGAATATTCTTAAAGCGATTAGCAACAATAGCTTCGCCTTGACCCGAACCGCCTAAAACAATTCCGAGACTGTCTTCTGGATTATCAGAAACTTTTTGAGCAACTTTTGAAACAAAATCTGGATAATCATCTTGTTCGTTGTACTCAAAAGCTCCTTCATCGCTTACCTCTCGTCCTAAATCCTCAACCAAATAAGCTATTAGTTTTTCTTTCAATTCAAAACCAGCATGATCTGAAGCTATGTAAATTTTCTTTTTATTTTTCATTTTATTGAGAAGTGCTAAGAACGTGTTTAATCAAAGTCGTGGTATATCCCATCTCATTATCATACCAGACCAATACCTTCACTAAATTTCCCCCAACAACTCGGGTAAACTGTAAATCAACTATTGAGGCGTATGTGTTACCAACAATATCTGACGAAACAAGTTGTTCGTTGGTTGCTGTAAATACCCCTTCCCATTTTGGATTTTTACTAGCTTTTTCTAAAATTTTATTTATTTCAT
>CAYUZR010000048.1:883-3613 GCA_964449555.1 uncultured Candidatus Saccharibacteria bacterium | reverse complement strand
CAAAATTTTTGCTGTCCCTAAATCTTATCCAAGTTTTTTTGTAAAAAATGACATAATAAAAACTTTAATGAATTAAAATTTTCAATTTCGAATTTTGAATTTCTAATTTTGATTCAATTTTTAATTTCTTAATATTTTAATTTCGAAATTTGACTATCCGAACATTCAACATTGAATCGAAATTCGAAACTAAAAATTAGAAATTCGTTTAATATCCACTCCGATTTCTTTTAACCTGTTCTCAATATCATAATACCCCCTATCAATAAAATCAATGTTTTCAATAACAGACTCTCCTCTGGCAATAATCCCAGCAATTATAAAAGCAAAGCCAGCTCTTAAATCTGGGCTTGGTAGAACCTTCCCCTTCAATCTTATTGATCCATTTATAGTAGCCCGATTAGAATCCCAAACTTTAACAACTGCTCCCATTTTTTTCAAATCTTCCAAATAACCAAGTCTGTTTTCAAACACTGTTTCAAATAAACTGCTTTGCCCTTTACACTGTGACATAAAAACGGCAATCTGAGGTTGTAAATCAGTTGGGAAACCAGGATACTCGTGGGTTTTTATATCAACCGCTTCAAATTTAGAAGTCTGATTATTAAATACACGAATAAAATTTTTACCAATTTCAAAATTCACACCAGCTTCTTTTAAAGAAAAAAGTAGTGAATCAAGATGATAGGGATTACACTTTTTCACCAAAACATTCTCTCCTGCCAAAGCACCAAGAATCACAATACTACCAGCTTCGATTCTGTCTGGAATTGCTTTATATTTCTTACTACCTGACTTCAAGAGTTTCCCAGCTCTACCTTTTATTTCAATTGTTGGTGTCCCTGCTCCTTTTATTTTTGCACCACAAGAATTTAAAAACTCAGCCAATGATTCTATCTCCGGTTCAGTAGCACAATTTTTTAAAATAGTTTTTCCTTCAGCTAATACAGCTGTCATCATCAAAGTTTCCGTAGCTGTTACAGATGGTAATTTTAAAAATATTTCTGCACCCTTCAACTTTTTAGTAGTTATAGTAAAAAATTCTCTGCTATAAGAAACTTTCGCCCCCATTTTTTCATAAGCAGACAAAAAAATATCAACAGGTCTTTTTCCTATCACACACCCACCAGGAAAAGGAAGTTTGACTTTTTTCTTTCTTGCTAAAATAGGTCCTGACAAAATAATAGTTCCTCTAATCTTTTTTCCAATTTCTTCGTCTATTTCAAAAGATTTAACTTTTTTAGAATTAATCTTAATTTTTCTTCTTCCAGTTTCAACTTCCATACCAATCTTTTGAAGAATTTTACTAATAGACCTTACATCGTCCATTGGAGGAGCATTTTCAATAATTAACTTATCTTTAAACAAAAAACTCATTGCCATTGCTGGTAAAATCACATTTTTTGCACCCATAACAGAAAACTCTCCTTTCAGAGTTTTCTTTCCATTCAATCCTTTAATTACAAATTTATCTTTCATTAACTACATATTACAGGAAGGGGTCAGAAAAACCAAATTTTTTAGAAAATTTGTTTTTTTATTCATTACACTGTAATATAAATATCAATATGCATAAGCAAAAGAAAAATTCTATCCAAATATATGGTCTAATCGCGATTGTAACTTTAATTATAGCGCTATCTTTTTTTTATGTTGATAATAATAAAGGAATACTAAAAATTAATGCAGGAGGAGATGAAGTCAGTATCTTTATAGATGAAGAAGATAAAGGAACTCTAAACATAGAAGATCAAAAAAATGGTTTAAAAATAAAAAAAGGTGAACACTCAATAATTTTATCTAAAGAAGGCTACTGGCCATGGGTCAGTATAATAAATATAGAAAGGAAACAAACTATTAATATTTATCCATTTTTTATCCCTAAAAGTTCTAGTGGTTATATAATTCCAGAAGAAGATCCTGAATATTACAGTATTTTAGATCGTTTTTGGACTAAAACTCATATAAATTGGGAAAAAAATGAAAATACACCAAAAATAGTATCTGGATTTGAATCTGAAATTCGAGCGTCTGACTTTTACAAAGAAAGACAGGATGTAATTATTGTAGCTGTTGAAAATGGAATTTATGCTCTAGAAATAAATAGCTCAACAACTCCAAACTTCCAACCTATTTATAAAGGAACTGAACCAACATTCGTCAAAAAAGACGGTAATTCTATTTATGTGAAAGACGGAGAGATGTTAATGGAAGTAATGTATTAGTTGGTAGCTTGTAGTGAGTAGTTGATAGTATTTTAAAAAGGTGAAGACGAGGTCTTCACCTTTCTGAATCAGTAATCTTCCCTTTCCAAATCTCAGTCAGTAGGACAATCTTTGTCTGAATCTGAAAAATCACAATTATCACAATTTCCAATCGAAATACAAGAAGATGGACAGTTTTGATTACAATTTTCCTCTTCCTCTCTTATTTTTTCTTCACTCAGCTTTGACACCCCTCTATTATCAATCATAATACAAAAAGCAGGAATGACTTTCATAATTTCTCCTTTTTTATTTTACTGGATATAAATACACAGACAATATTTCTATTAGAAAATTACCATAAAACCATATAAAACACAATAAATTATATCTTTTTTAATATTTAGTTAGAGTAGTGCAAATAAAAATGTGGAGGTTTATAATTAAATTATGAATATAATTTCAACCATTCCAATAACTAGAAACAAGTTTCAGAAACCAGCGTTTTTTTACTCTGATAAAAAAT
>CAYUZR010000048.1:0-873 GCA_964449555.1 uncultured Candidatus Saccharibacteria bacterium | reverse complement strand
AACTACCTGTTTGCTTAGTCCTACTTTCTTGCCTATTTCCGAGGCGCTTTGTCTTGCATTGATGTCTAGTTCATAAAGTATTTTTCTGTCTTTTAGGTCTAGTTGCGCAAATTTTAGTTTTGGTTCCTTTATTTTTACCCCCATCCTCCTAAATCTTCAAAGAAGAACGGGCGAGCTAAATTAGAAAAACCTGCAATTGTTATTGAAATAGATAAACTTAAAAACAAAAAATCTTTTATCAGAAGAAATAAAATTGATATAAAGAAAATAACCAACGAAAAACAAATTTCTTTGTTCGAACAAGAAACTATTGATTTAATTTTATTAGCAAAACAAAAAATAAATTACTCTATTCAAGAAATTTTACAAAAAAATACCACCAACAAAAATAATCAAAAAAATAAATAATCTAAATCCTGTAGATGTCGGACGTCTACAAGATATGCAAGAATTTTTTAAAAAAATAGACAAAAAATACATAATCAAAAAACTCCAACCTAAAAAAAGTGGGTCATCGGAAGGCCCACAAAAGACTAGTCTAAAATCAATTAGTTCTATCATTTCATTAGAAGAACAAAAACAAAAAAAGTCCTCTCTCTATTCTGAAAAACATTATCTTGTTGATGAAATACGAAACTATTTTGGTGAAACTGCCAAAAAAGGAAAAGGATCGTTCCCTTTTTATCTAGGTTTTTTCAAAAGAATTCCTAAAGCAACAATTTATCAATATTGGTCAGAAGTAAAAGAAAGCCGAAAACCAATTAAAGATCAACAAAAATTATTTTGGTGGAAAATAGGGAAACATGTCAGAGAATCTAAAACAAAAAAATAAAGAGTTTATAATTTTAAACGGCTCAACGAGTTGAGCCGTTT
>CAYUZR010000047.1:0-3744 GCA_964449555.1 uncultured Candidatus Saccharibacteria bacterium | reverse complement strand
TTTCAGATAAAAACAAAAAAGGAAGGGAAAAAATGGAAATAACACCCGAAAAACTAAAAGCAATGTTTGCTTTTCCACACAATCTTTCTGTTATCATTCTTAAAGATAAAAAGAAGTCTATGTTTGGCTTTAACTTGTTCGTCAACAAAGGCCAAAAAACAGAAGTTTCAATAAAAATAAAACCAATTTTTCCAAGAAGACAGCTGGTTGTTACGCACATAGATGACATCCTAAACTGTGCCGTTTCACTCAATGAACAAATTGTGGGGGAAGAAGATATATTCTTTCTCGACAAACAAATGATTGGATTCATCGTCAACAAACTACAAACACAAGATGAATTCCAAACCTCCTGACACCATCTAAAAAAATTGGAATGCTCACAACATAAAGTTGTGAGCATTTTTTATTAACTACTTAATTATCAAAAGTTAAAAATTGATAGTCAACTGTAAACTGTCAATTGTTAGTTGTTTATTTTAAACTTTACCCTACCCAACACCTGCCTACTTTCAGTTACAACATCAACACGATATTTTCCAACCTCAGGGTTTGTCACAAAAGAATATCCACGATAACCATCTTCCCTACCACCAGTTATTGAATATTCTATTTCATCACGAATTATCCAATCTTTTTTTTCTTCATCATATTTTTGCCACATATATGTAATATCTGTATCTAAATCAGCTGGAGCAAATATTGATGAATAAATATAAACCGCTCCACTAGAACTTTTCTTTAAATGATTAAAATATTTTGGCAAAAACTGATACCATTTATAATTCTCTCCTCTTAGCAAATATTCTCCATTTATATTTTTCTGAACATCATAATAAACGCCTATTTCTTTTGTTGATAAAGGAACAGGCGGAATAATGTTTGTAAAATACAAAAAATTAAAAATTACATATATTACCAAGACGGTCCTTGCAATCCTTTTTCGATTAGTCTTCACAAATTTCAAAATCCAAAATACAAATATATAAATTAAGACCAAGCTAATCAAACCACTCAAAAGAAAAATCCAAAACCCCATCTTTTTCAGTAAAACAGGAATAAAGAAAATCAAAAAAGAAAATAGAGCCACAAACAGAATGCTCACCTGAAAATCTAATTTTTCATATCTTTTTCTAAATCTCTCATTAGCAATAAAAATTCCATAGATAATCAAAAGAAAAATCCAACTCGTTGTCCAAGTTCCAGATTTTGTATAAAAAATTACATAAGCACTAAATAATCCACCAAAAGCAAATTGCGTCATCAACGGCAAATACCCCACCCAACCCAAAAACCTACTTGGAACCCGGGGTTCCAAGTAGTTTAACTTTCCGGATTGTTTAAGATTTATAAAAATAATTCCTATAATAGCCAAAAATAAATATCCTATAATAACTAGGTTATCAAATAATTGATCTATTCGAGTCAGGGTTAAATTATCAATAATTAAACCCCCCGTAAAAAATACAAGGGTTAAATATCTTTCGTTTTCTTTTATCCAATATTTCATCTTTTCTAACAAACCTTTCATATCCTAAATATTATATCATCTTCTCAAATAACTAATTATTGTTTTACCCAAACCTATGTTTGAAATTATTTTTAAAAATGAGATAATTTAGATAATATTAATCTAAAATTATCAAGTAATTTAAAAATATGTCTAACCTAGAAAAAAATCTCAATGAAGTATACAAGAGAAATAGTACAATTTTTGAATATTCACCCTTGGCTATTGTTATCTTAGATAAAAAAGGTACTATCGTAGACACAAATAACAGACTTTACGAATGGCTAGGATATAAACCAGAAGAAGTAATTGGAAAAAATATAATCAATATCCCATTTTTTAGGAAAAGAGATATATCTAAACTTACTGCAAATTTAGCAAAAAGATTATTAGGAAATGACATTCCTCCTTACGAACTTGATTTTATTAACAAAAAAGATGAATCAATAGTAACTGGACTCATCTATGCACGACTTATCCTAGATGAAAATGGAAAAGCTCATCAAGATTTAATAATGATTTCAAATATTACAGAAGAAAAAAAAGTGACAGAGAAATTGAAAAATAAATTAGAAGAGTTAGAAAAAGCCAATAGTTTAATGGTTGATAGAGAATTAAAAATGGTTGAACTGAAAGAAAAGATAAAAAAGTTGGAAAACAAAAAATAAAGGATCCCCGCAGCAAGCTGACGGGGTATTGTTGAACTCGCTTCGCTCGTACTTTCTCGAAGCAGAGCTTCGAGGTATTTACCTATAATTTCAAACGAGGACGGATAAAAATAAATAAAAAATTCTTTTCTATTTATTTTTATATCGTCCGAGCGAAGGAATTATATAATTCTTATATATTAACTCCTCGGCTCGGTAATAGAAAAACTCCGCTACGCTACGTTTTTCTATTACTCTCGCTCTACGTCGTTAATAAAATTTTTTATACAACCTTGACTTTTTTAAGCTAATTATCTACTATCCTTGTGGAGTTGGGTATCAGTTGTTTGTCAACTAAATCAACTCCTATTTTTTATTTACACAGAATATATGGAAAAAATTAATTACCCAATAAGAATAAATCGTTACTTATTTCTCAAAGGACATTGTAGCAGAAGAGAAGCTGATAGGTTGATTGAAAAAGGACAAATTAAGATTAATGGAGAAAAAGCTGTGCTGGGTCAAAAAGTTTCAGAAACGGACGAAGTAGAAATAGGTAAAAAATTACAAAAAATCGCAAATGAACGAGTTTATTTAGCATTCAACAAACCAGTGGATATTGTTACTCACAATCCTGTAATGGGACAAAAAGGAATCGAAAATATTTTAAAATACGAAAAAAAAGTATTTCCGCTAGGTAGACTAGACAAAGCTTCGCACGGACTCATCTTGTTAACAAATGACGGACGAATTACAAATGCTTTACTCAGTCCAGAAAACACCCACGAAAAAGAATACAAGGTAAAAGTAAATAATCGAATCAACAAACATTTTATCAAAGCAATGGAATCAAGAGTAGATATTGGTGGGTATATAACCAAACCAACAAAAATTAAAAAAACTGAACCGCGTACATTTCATATCACCCTTACCGAAGGTAAAAAGCACCAAATCCGTAGAATGTGCTCTGCTTTAAAGTATGAAGTTGAAGATCTCCAAAGAATTCGAGTAATGAATATAGAATTAGGTAATTTAAAAACAGGACAATACAGAGAATTGAAAGGGGGTGAGTTAAAAAAATTCTTAAAAGAATTACATTTTAAACTAAAATAAAAAAACCATTATGAAATTATCAACGATTTCATAATGGTTTTATTTTATCTCCTGAAGAGAGATATTTTTGTCCCCCCAAAAACTAATGATTTTTGTTTTAATGGATTATCTTTCTTTATTCTCTTAAGCATTTTTTTAGAAAGTCTAAGTACTTTTTTCATATTACTTCTTGGTTTTTGTAACTCAAGACGAATACGATAAAAGACTGAAAGAAATCTGAATATTGAGTGGGAAAAAACAAAACAATATTTGTCAAACAAAGGACAGTGAACACAAGGGTTTTTGTTTGGGTACACGGGTGAGGATTTTGGTAATTGAAACTCAGTACAATACCCACAAAAACAAGTAACGACATCTTTTAGAAATTTATCCTTTTCTTTTTTGTTTGGCGGTGTTCCTATCCATTCTTTTAGTTTGGGAATTATTTTTTTCTCCCATTTTCCACACGTTTGATTCCATCTTTCTGGCCATTCA
>CAYUZR010000046.1:0-3760 GCA_964449555.1 uncultured Candidatus Saccharibacteria bacterium | reverse complement strand
TCTATTGCTGTTTGGGCATGCACCTTCAGCATTGAATGCCATCCGTAATAAGGCATAAAGTATTTTGCATCAATCATTTTAGCCGCCCACATTAGATCTCCTTGTCTTCCATGTCCTCCTGAGTGAATGTCTTCAACTTGGTAGTGAATTATTTTTAGATCATGTCTATAAAGATTATCCATTAATTTCTGGACACTCATTTCGTTTCCTGGAACAATAGAAGAAGATAATACTAGAGTATCTCTTTTGGTTAACTGAATGAATTTATGTTTCTTATTAGACATCCTCATTAGAGCGGCAAATTCTTCACCCTGAGCTCCTGTCGCTAGAATAAGAATTTTATCCGGAGGATAATTTTTCATATCTTTTGGCTGAATCAATGTCCCTAGTTTTGGCTTCAAAATTCCAGCAATTTGGGCTATTTCTAGGTTTGTTTTTATACTTCTACCTTCCAAAACAACTTTTTTATTATATTTTTCAGCCATTTTGATAATAGCAATCATTCTTTCAAATTGTGAAGCAAAGACACCAATAATTATTCTACCTTCAATATCCTTTATTATTTTTTCTATATTATTTCTAATGTAGTTTTCAGAAATAGACCAACCTGGTCGTTCTGCGTTTGTAGAATCTGAAATGAATAAAAGATTATTATCCTTTCCTACTTCACCCCAGTTATTTTCTTCTTTTTCTGTTGGAATTTCATCAATATGTTCTAATTTATAATCCCCAGAAATAACAACATTTCCGTGTGGCGTCTCTATTGATACTCCCATTGAGTTTGGGATTGAGTGTGTAACCTCAAAAAACTTGGTTCCTAATTCTCCAAATCTTAGTTTATCTTTTGGTTTTGTTATTTTTATATCAATACTTGGTAGGTGTGGAAATTCTGCCATCCTTTTTTTAATTAAAAGTGCTGCAATTTCGCCAGCATAAATTGGTGGATTTCCGATTTGATGGATTATGTAAGGAACAGCAGCGATATGGTCAAGGTGTCCGTGAGTAATAATCATCGCTTTAATTTTATGCTTATTTTCTTCTAAATATCTTGTGTTTGGGATAATATAGTCAATTCCTGGATTTTCTTCTGATGTGAATTGAAAACCACAGTCAAAAACTAAAATATCATTGCCGTATTCTACCGCAAGCATATTTTGCCCAACTTCTTCTGCACCGCCTAGAGGAATAATTCGAATAACACCGTTTTGTATTGGTGGAACTTTTACCTCTTTTCTTTTTCTGTAATTAGTTGACTTTTTTTTGTTTTTTGTTTTATGAGAGTTTCTATTTATTTTAGAATGTCTCTTTTGTGCAGGTTTTATCATTTTTTTGCCTGCTACCATTTTTCCCCTTATTGCTCCGGTAGTTTTTTTAACCGGTTTTTTAGAAGCGTATTTACGCCTGGAAGGAGTATTTCTTTTTGTAATCATTATTAATATTCTCTTTTAAAGTGAGATAACTTTATTAGTTGTTAAAATAATTAGTAGAATTTTTAATTTATAATTTATGAATTTGTAAACAATGGCACAATTTAAAATGAGTAAATATTTAAAACATTAAAAATTAATTCATTAAAAATTGTTTAAAAATTATAAATTACAAATTAAAAATTTTATTTACTAATTATTGAAAATTTGCCAAACTTTTTCCGTTTCTATATTCCAATTATGAACTCCTAAAAATCTTTCAGATGGTAATGTTATTTGTTCAAGAGAAAAACCTTTAATTTTTTCAGGAATAATATAAGTAAAATTTGGTGAGTAAATAAAAATTGCCGGAATATCTTTTTTGATTTCTGTTTGGAATTTTTGGAATTTTTCTAATCTTTCTTTTTCATCATTTGTTGTTCTAACATCTTCTAATAATTTATCTGTTTGAATATTTGCATACAAAGCAATATTTAATCCAGGATCATTTCTTTGAGATGAATGCCAAAAAGCAAATAAATCCATATCTCTACCAATGATTTCTCCGAATAACAACGCGTCGTATTCTCTTGGTCTAATAACATTTTGGTTTAAATCACCGATTTCAAAAATATTAATATTTACTTTAGCTCCGAGTTTTTCCCAATCCTCTTTTATTAATTCAGCAGTCTTTTTTAAATCAAACGCATCAGATGTCGCAATTGTAAAAATCAATGGAGTTCCTTTCTTTTCTCTTATACCTTTTTCATTTAATTCCCAACCATTGTTTTCTAGAAGTTCGACAGCACTTTCTATATTAAATTTTGTTTTTTCTGATTTTGAATCAAAATACTTTGAGTTCTGAGGGATGGGATTGTCAATTGATATACCATAATTACCTAGGACTTTTTGGACAATCTTGTCTTTGTCCAGAGATCTGTTTAGAGCTTTCCTAATCTCTATATTTGTAAAGATTTCATTTTGGTTTTGGTTAAAGAAAACACCAAATATTCTAGGAAGGGCAACACTTTCTATTCTTATATCTCCTTTTTGTTTCAATAATTCAAGTGTTTCAGCTGAGACTGTGTTGATACTTTTAATATCTTCTTTTTCGTAAGCAGTTAGAAGAGTTTCTTCGTTTGGATAAAGTTTTATTGTTAATTCAGTTATATAAGGTTCATTTAGTGCGTATTTATCAAATGCTTTTAATGAATATTTTTCTAAAATACCGTCTGAATTTCTATTTACTTGAGTTATTGTATATGGACCTGAACCAATTGGTTCTATATTGAAATTACTAAATGCAAATTGTTCAGGTTCTATATTTTCCCAGATATGTTTTGGTAGAATTCCTAGTGTTGTGTTTTCTAAAAACGGCGAATAAGGTGTTTGAAGATTAAATCTAATTTCTTTTTCATTTATGATTTCAATCCCGATACCATCCCAGTTTGCTCTTTTCGGACTTTTTACAATACTGTTTTGTGATAGATTGATTGTAAACTCGATATCAGCTGTTGTTATGGGTGTTTTGTCATGGAAAAAGATATCATCTTTTAATATAAAAGTGTAAACAAGTCCACTATCTGATATCTCGTATTTTTCAGCTAAGTCTGGAATAAGATTTCCTTTTGGAGTAGCCTTCATTAATCCTGAATAAACTAAAGATGTTAGGTCTCTGTCAGCATTAGAAATTGCTAGTAGAGGATTAATAAATCTAGGTGTTCCTACTATTCCTTCTGTCAAACTTCCACCTTTGGCTGGAATTTCAACTAAAAAATGTTTACTGATTTTGTTTAACATCAAAACAGCACTGATTAATAAAATAGCAATTAGAAAATATAGTAAAACCTTTTCGGTCAAACTTAAATCTTTGATAATTTTATTGGGTTTGTCTAGTTGTCGCACTTCAAAATTGCGAGTCAGTAAGGATTTCATATTTTAAGATATTTGTCTTTTTTAATGAAGGCGTCTTTTGTTTGCAATTCGTCTTTGCGAGCAAAACGAAGCAATTTAGACTTCGGTTTGCGAAGTAAACCTTCTAAAGTTAAATAGAATAAATAATTAGTTAAATTATAGCATTAAATCACTAAAGCAACAAAAGCTGAAGCAACAAAAAGAATAGCTAAGAAAATAGTAATATTAAACAAGTGTTTTTCAACCCCTCTTCGTGTATGTCCTGCTGAAAAATCGTCTCCACCACCAAAAGCACCACCCAAACTGTTTCCTGTCTGTTGAATCAAAATAGATGCAATTAGCAATACTGCTAGCGCTATTTGTATATAAGGGAGAAATTCCATTGAGTGTAATATTATCAGAAAACAAAAAAAAAGCAATAAGTAATCCCAAAATTGATG
>CAYUZR010000045.1:0-4236 GCA_964449555.1 uncultured Candidatus Saccharibacteria bacterium | reverse complement strand
TAGTTGTTTTTGTGTAGTTGTTATAACAACCTCCTTTTGTATTTTTAATTAATTTTACTTTTATGTTTCTAGGTAGATACTACTTTATTTTTATTTAAAAAACAAGCAAATATTGTATTTCTTCAACAAAAAAGCTATTATTTTAAAGTGTTTAATTAACTCAACGCGTTGAGTTAATTAAAATTTTTCTGAAATTTAAATATTCAAAATTTAATCGAAATTAGAAATTAAAGATTCGAAATTATTTTTAATTTTGCAAAATTAAAAAACTATGCTATCTATCGGAATCGTCGGCTTACCTAATGTAGGAAAGTCTACATTATTTAATGCCTTAACTAAAAAATCAGTCGAAGCTGAGAATTATCCTTTTTGTACCATCGACCCGTCGATCGGGGTTGTTTCTGTGCCTGATCAAAGATTGGAAGAATTGGGGGATTTTTCGAAATCTGAAAAAATAATTCCTGCAGCGATTGAGTTTGTTGATATTGCTGGGCTTGTAGCAGGTGCTCACGCTGGTGAGGGTTTGGGAAATAAATTTTTAGCGAATATCAGGGAAGTAGATGCAATTGCAGAAATGATAAGAATTTTTGAAGATGATAAAGTAATTCATGTTGACGGAAAAATTGACCCAATGAATGATGTTGAGGTTATTAATCTTGAATTGATAATGGCCGATTTTCAAACTGTTGCAAAAAGAATTGAAAACATACAAAAAGATATAAAGAAGAACGATAAAAAAGCTATTGCTGAAAGTGAAATTTTGAAAAAAATTGAAACAGTTTTGGATAATGGAAAACTTGCTTCCTCGATTGAAATCAATGAGGAGGAATTAAAAATAGTTAGACAGCTTCATTTATTAACAATGAAACCAATACTTTATATTTTAAATAAAAAATCGGGTGGAATAAATTTAGATGAAGTTGAATCAGAAAAATACGATGAGCTTATAAAATTCTTTGAAGAAACTGGTGCTAATTATGTAAAAGTTGATGCTCAAACAGAACATGAATTAAAAGATTTTGCTCCAGACGAAAAAGAAGAATTTAAACAACAATTAGGGGGTTCAGCGGATGATGTCGATGGTTTGATACGATCTGGATATAAGTTGCTTGATTTAATAACTTATTTCACAACAGGAGAAACAGAATCAAGGGCTTGGACAATAAGAAATGGTTGGACAGCTCCAATGGCAGGAACAGCTATTCATACAGATTTTAAGGATAAATTTATAAAAGCCGATATTATAAACTGGAATGATTTAATTGCCTCAAGTTCTCATTCTTCGGCTCGTGAAAAAGGACTTATTCGAACAGAAGGGAAGGAATATATTGTGAAAGACGGTGATGTTGTTGAGTTTAAAATTTAAATAGAGTTGAAATCGAGGCAAGGCCTCGATTTCTATTAGTATATTTATTTTATATATTATATAATATGTATTATGTCTGAAAATAATCCAGGTGTTCAATTTGATGAGCACGATACTGCTTATAGTTATATATCAGAAAAAAGAATGTCTTGGTTGATTACTCTTGTTATTAAAGTCTCTGGAGGAACCATAAAAGATGAAAAACAAGCTAGAGGATTTTTATTGTCTGCTGTTTTGGTTATGTTTGCCTTATCTTTCTTAATTTTTATAAAAGATAAAAATGATAAAGAATATTCTGCTGGAAGTAATCCAATTATACCCGCTGAAATCAGATATACTCGATAAAATATGTTTTTGAATAGCAAAAAAAGAAAAAATGGCTTCACACTAATAGAACTTTTAACTGTTGTTGGTATTATAAGTCTATTGGCTAGTGTTATTATGAGTTCTTTGGGTAGTGCGAAAGAAAGAGCGCGTGATACAAGAAGGATTTCTGATATGAAACAAATTCAAGTTGCCCTTGAATTGTATTATACTGATAATGGAAGTTATCCAACTACCTCTGATAATGATTGTAGTGGTTGGGATGGTGGAAAAGTAGGGGTTGGAGATAGATTTATTACATTACTTGAATCAGGTAATCATATGGAAAATGTCCCTGGTGATCCTTTATCAACGATAGCACCTAGTTGTACCTCTTTTTATGGCTATCAAAGATTTACTGCTGGTTCTTATGGGTGTGATGTCAAGAAAGGAGCTTTTTATGTTTTGGGCGTGTATGATATGGAAACTAGTGGAAATCCACATCCAGATAGTCCTGGTTTTGTTTGTGGTGTAACTGATTTTGGGGCTACATATGATTGGGTAGCTGGAAAGTTTGAAAGTGATCAATAAAGTTTTTAATAGATAATTTGTTGTAAATAATTCATTTTATAAAGTAGAGAGATATTAATAGTTAATTTAAAAAAGTTTACAGCTGACAGTTTACAGTTAGCAGGAAAAAATTTCTAAAAAAATTTTTAAAAATTGCAAGCTATGAGCTACTAGCTATAAGCTAAAAAATATTATGTTTAATTTATTTTCGTTTTGGGGTTTGTCCTCATATATACCGGCAATAATTGTTTTGCTGGTAATCTTTATTCGACAAGTAAATCAATATCAGAGAGGAGTTATGTTTACCCTTGGTAAATTTACAGGAATTAAAAAACCTGGATGGAGGATCGTTATACCTATCTTTCAGTCAATGAAAAAAGTTGATATTCGAACCAAAGCGGTAGATGTTCCAGACCAAGAAGTTATCACGAGAGATAATATTCCGGTTCGAATTAACGCAGTTGTTTATTATAAAATAGTGGATACTGCCAAATCTATTCTTGAGGTGGAAGATTTTTATTATGCAGTATCACAAGTAGCTCAAACAACAATGAGAAACGCTGTGGGAGAAAGAAGTCTTGACGAATTATTACAGAAAAGGGCAGAAGTAGCAGAAAAAATCAAAAATAGAGTTGATAGTTTGACTGACCCTTGGGGGATTGATGTTGAATCGGTGGAGTTGAAAGATGTAATTATTCCAGAAGATTTGAAAAGAACAATTTCAAAAGAAGCGGAAGCAGAAAGAGAAAAAAGAGCTGTTATTATTAAAGCTGACGGTGATAGGATTGCTGCTGATAACCTTGCTGAGGCGGCGACAAAACTTACGGCAACCCCTGGAGCAATGCATTTGAGAACTCTACAAGCCATTAATGATTTGAGTTCTGATCAATCCAATACAACTATTTGGATGATTCCGACGGATATTTTGGAGGCGGTTAAAGGATATTCAAATTTTGTTTCTAAAAAATAATAATTTATTATAAGTTAATTTTGGAACTACCCCAGTAAAATATCTTTTTGTTTTTCAGAAAACAAAAAGTTCATTTTTCTGCAAAAAATGAGTTTTACAGGGTGATGATTTTTATAGTCACTACGTTCCTTAAAAATCTATCATGATTGAAAATAAAATACTAAAATGGGCATTAATTTTAGGAATAATCATCGTATTAAACCTATTTTTTGCCTATGCATTAAAAGTTATTTATAATGCACCTGAATGGGATGAGTATTGTCAAAAAGAACAGGTTGAGAAAAGAATTGATACAGAAGAATCTTGTTTGGAAGTCGGGGGTGCTTGGAAAGAAAATGACAAAACTTACGAAGCTATGAGGTATGATCCAGTTGCAGAACAAGCAATATTAGAAAAGACAAATGGTTGGTGTGATAGACATTATGAGTGCAGACTTAATTATGAAGAAGATAGAGAAAGTTACGAAAAAAATGTCTTTATGACCCTAGTTGCTCTCGGTGTAATTTCAATTATTGTTGGTTTTTTTATGGCAAGTATTGAATTAGTGTCAATGGCATTATCACTTGGTGGTGTTCTTACATTTATTGTTGCTTCAATTAGATATTGGGAATTTGCAGGTGAATATTTACAGGTTGGGATTTTAGCTCTGGCACTAGCCGTTTTGATTTATCTTGGAGTAAAAAAGTTTAAATAAACTAATTTAAGTTTATTATTGAAAAAAGCGTGAAATTTTAACGGGTCATAAAATGACCCGTTAAAATTTCACGCTTTTTTCGTAGCAATCTAACAAAAAACCTGTTAAAATTGGTTTTATCCTATGAATAAAGAACCTAGAAAAATTGAAAATAACTTTGCTTTTATTGATGGGCAAAATTTAAAAATGGGTTTAGATTGGAATTTTCACCATAAGTCTTTTTATCAGTATTTAAAAGACAAATATTCCGTTTCAGAAGCTTATTATTTTTTGGGTTATAAAGATGATGAAAAAGAACTTTATGAAAATTTACAAAAAGCAGGTTTTATTCTA
>CAYUZR010000044.1:1914-4401 GCA_964449555.1 uncultured Candidatus Saccharibacteria bacterium | reverse complement strand
TTTATGTTCCTGGAAAAGGGGTCGTCTTGAATGAACCTTCTGTTGTAGCTGTTTCTGAATTAGATAATCAAATATTAGCAGTTGGTCTTGAGGCGAAGAGAATGATTGGACGAACTCCTGATAGTATTATTGCTTATCGTCCGATGAAGGATGGAGTTATTGCTGATTATCGAGTGACTGAAGCAATGCTTAAATATTATATTGAAAAAGCATTAGGAAAATGGGGAATTTTAAAACCAGAGGTTTTGATTTCAGTACCGGCCGGTGTTACTTCTACAGAGAGAAGGGCTGTCATCGAGGCGGCAATGAAAGCTGGGGCAAAAAAAGCTCATGTCGTAAAAGAACCCATTTTGGCAGCTATTGGAGCTGATATTCTTATTGAAGAAGCTGGTGGACATATGATTGTTGATATCGGAGGAGGAACAACTGATGTGGCTGTTATTTCTCTTGGGGGGATTGTTGCTTCAACTTCTGTAAAATGTGCTGGAGATAAAATGGATCATGCTATTGTTGATTATGTAAAAAAGAATTTTAACCTTGCTATAGGAGATAAAACGGCAGAAAATATAAAAATTAAGATAGGTTCAGCTGTTCAAGTTTCAGATAGGGAAAATATGAAAATGAAAGTCAAAGGAAGAGATTATGTATCCGGCTTACCGCGTTCAATTGAGATGACAACAAACGAAGTGGTAAAAGCATTAAAAAAAGAATTAAACGAAATAATAAAAGCTATAAAAGAAGTTTTACACGATACTCCTCCTGAGTTATCAGCAGATATTATTGATCAAGGAATTATTATGACAGGTGGATCTTCTCAATTAAGAAAACTTCCTAAATTGGTTAAGAAAAAAACAGGTGTTAAGGCTCGGTTAGCTGAGGATGCTTTTTATTGTGTTGTAAAGGGAACGGGAGTGGCTTTGGCTCATATGGATGCGTATAACAAGTCAGTAATTAGCAAAAAATAAAAAAATTTCCCCAAAATCAGCGAATTTCGGTTTTAAACCAACAAGAACCTCCGTCGCAGTATTATCTCATACAGCTTCCTCGGATTCTTGCCGATTTAAAACCGAACTTCATTTGATTTTGAAAAAATTTACACTTTCTCAAAATCAGCGAACCTGTTTGTTCGTATAACAATTTTGAAATTATTTAGAGCTAGTTTATTTTTTTTGCTATAGTTGTTGCAGATTAAGTAATTTTTTTAACAAAAAAGCCCAGACTCATTTGAGTCTGGGCTTTTTTGTTAAAAAAATTAGTGTTCAATTTCAAGACCTTTTTTATTTAAGTAATTTCTTAATTCAAAAAAATCTTTACTTTGTCCATAAATTTTCATTGTGTTTTTTGGGTGAGTAGCTAAATATAATTTTTTATCTGGAGTGTTTATGATTTGAATCGCCTGACCTTCTTCTAGTTCTTGTTCTTTTATACTAATTCCATCTGGAACATCAGAAAAATCAATATACTCTGGCTGTTCTGGAATATTTGGTTGTTGTTCTATTGATTTCATTTTTTCACTTTTTAATTTCTAATACTCTTATTTTAGCAAATTATTTAAAAATGTTATACTTTGTTTTATGTTTGGAGATATAGAAAATTTACACCACGCTTATTTAGTAGAAGGGAGTATAGAATCTTCTTTGGAAAGTGTTTTAGCTTTTTTAGAAAAAGAATTGAATTTTCCGCTTCAGAATAACCCTGATTTTTGGCAGGGGGAGTTTGATACTTTTGGAATTAATGATGGAAGAAGAATAAATGAGTTACAATCAAAAAAAACTTTTGGATCAGGTAAGCAAATTTTTATTATAAAAACTAACTTTATAACTCGTGAAGCCCAAAATTCTCTTTTGAAAATGTTTGAGGAGCCAACAGTTGATACACATTTTTTTATTTTAATGAATTCAGATGAAGTTTTGCTTCCAACTTTAAAATCTCGTTTGATGATTGTAAAAGGTGGGGCGTTTGGTACCCCACAAAAAGAATTTGTGGGTGAGTTTTTGGGAGCTAATGTTGGTGAGCGTCTAAAAATGATAAGAAAATTTTTTGGTGATGCTAAGAAGAAAAAACCAGCAGATAAAGCTGGTGCAATTGAGTTTTTAAATGAATTAGAAAAACAATTAAGAGAAAAAATTGGAGATAAAAAAATAACTAAAAAAGAAAAATTTGTGTTTGATGAAATAATAAGGTGTAGGAGTTATTTGAATGACAGATCTCCTTCGGTAAAAATGTTACTTGAATATGTCACTTCTATTATTTAATTGATTTTTGTTGTTATTTTGCTATTATTGTGGCAATGACTAAGTATGCCGAGGTGGCGGAATTGGTAGAAACCTGCGGCACACGACTCGCAGTAGTCATTTTGCATGTTCTTTCAGGAGTTACAATAAAATATTTGCCGAGGTGGCGGAATTGGTAGACGCGCACGCTACACGAATCGCAGTAGTAATTTTTCATGTTCATTCTGTAGTAAAAATAAAAAATATAACGAGG
>CAYUZR010000044.1:0-1904 GCA_964449555.1 uncultured Candidatus Saccharibacteria bacterium | reverse complement strand
ACTTGAATATGTCTCTTCTATTATTTTAT
The DNA here is from genome assembly GCA_964449555.1 of uncultured Candidatus Saccharibacteria bacterium. GTDB lineage: Bacteria > Patescibacteriota > Minisyncoccia > Phycocordibacterales > UBA12079 > UBA12079. The sequence goes on along the minus strand of CAYUZR010000044.1, from coordinate 1,875 downwards.
TGTTTTTTGTTGTTATTTTGCTATTATTTTTTAAATTAATAATTATGCCGAGGTGGCGGAATTGGTAGACGCGCACGATTCAAAATCGTGTTCCTTACGGAGTGGGAGTTCGATTCTCCCCCTCGGCACAATGAAAAAACGATTAACTCAACGAGTTGAGTTAATCGTTTTTTCTTGTCCCAACACCTTTTATCTTATCAATGAAATATATAAACTATTTTTAGTCATATCTTGTCTGAAAGACAATGAGATGAAAGGTGTGGGGATTTCTCCACAAACTTTCCACTTTTTTACTCAAATTTTAGAAAGAGAAAAAGAAATAAATATGCTAGAATGTGTAATGTAATTAGTAAAAATTAAATCGTCTTCTGCGTAGTTCCGCGTTTGTTCTGCGTCAGTTCTGCGATTTTTTAAAATAAAATTTTAAAAAATGAGTAAGTTTCAAAACGATTCAATCTACTGGATAGAAGTAGAAAAAATTAAACCTAATCCTTACCAGCCAAGGAAGTCTTTTAGTGACGAGAAACTAAATTATTTAGCAGAATCCATTCGCCAGTATGGTGTTTTACAACCTTTGGTAGTGACAAGAAAAGAAGTGCAAAAAGGGGATGGTGGTTTGGTGAGTGAATACGAGCTGATTGCCGGAGAAAGAAGGTTACGCGCTTCAAAAATTGCTGGACTTGCTCAAATCCCTGCAATTATAAGAACTGAAGAAGAGGAAGATGGAATGAAATTGGAATTAGCTATTATTGAAAACATTCAACGAGAAGATTTGAATCCAATTGATAGAGCAATGGCTTTTCAACAGTTAATTGATGAGTTTAAATTTAAGCACAATGAAATTGCAAAAAAAGTAGGGAAGAGTCGAGAATATGTTTCAAATAGTTTGAGACTTTTGGCGTTACCGGAAGAAATAAAGAATGCTCTTTCTGCGGGGCAAGTTACAGAAGGTCATGCACGACCTTTATTAATGTTAAAAGATAGACCAGAAGAACAACAAACTCTTTATAAAGAGATTATATATAAAAAAATAACAGTTCGAGAGGCGGAAAAAATCGCTCGAAAAGTGGCGGTTGATAAGGTTAGAAAGAAAGAGGTTATTCTTGACCCAGAATTAGCTGAGCTTGAAGAACAATTAACTGAGTCTTTGGGAACTCGAGTTTATATTGAAAAGAAAGAAACTGGTGGACAATTAAAAATTGATTATTTTTCAAATGATGATTTGCGAAAAATTTTAGATTTGGTTAATACTGGAGAAAAGAAAGATCCAACAGAGATGCTGGAAAATTATATTAAATCACAAGCTAATGCGGAACAAACGCAGAATGATGCGAAACAAATGCAGAATACTATTGAAATTACTGAATCTAGTAATGGAGATGAGATTGATAGTACAGATAAGTTTACAGTTGACAGTTTACAGAAAACAGAAAATGAACAAAAAGTATCAATTATAAATAAAGGTGAAGATTTTGTTGAACAACCCTCGGCTACTTCAAAAGATGTAAAAGAAGAGGTAGATGAAAAACAAACTCATGAACTGAGCGAAAATAAATCAGAAGAAAAAGGCTTTCTTTCAAATGTGTTTGATAAAAAAGAAAAGCAAATGCAGAACGAACGCGAAATAGACACAGAACAAACGCAGAACGATGGGGGGCAAAAAAAAGAGGAAAAAATCGATATCCCAAACTACACAGAAGAAAATCAAAAACAAGAGAAAGAGAATCAAGGTGGTCAGCAAGATGATTTATCTTCAATGAAAGATTTCAATATTTAAGTTATTAAGAAAAATTAGTGTTTAAAATATGTCTTAAAAACAACCTAATAAGGTTGTTTTTTCTTTTGATTTAATGTATTGTTGGAATTAGAAAAACT
>CAYUZR010000043.1:0-4665 GCA_964449555.1 uncultured Candidatus Saccharibacteria bacterium | reverse complement strand
TCTTAGAATTAAGCTCTTTGGCACTTTGACTCTTAGTCCCTTGGATGTGTAATGCATTCAAGGGATTTTTTATTTTTTATAAAGTTTAAGTGTTTTTTCTATCATTGTGTTAACATTAAACTTTTTTTGAATTTTTTCTTTTAATTTTCTTCCAAATTCAATTCGGCTATCTTCATTTTTAATATAAAAATTTAGTGCATTAGCAATTTCTTTTTTACTTTTTGATTTGATTAATAATCCATTTTTCATATCGTCGATTATTTCTGCTATACCGCCTACTTCGGTTGATATGATAGCATTTTCCGCTAAACCTGATTCTAATAATACATATGGTAAACCTTCTTTAACAGAAGATAGTAGAAAAACATCAAATGCTTTTAGATATTTTGGCGCATCTTCAACAAAACCAGCGAAAAAAACGTTTTTTTCTAATCCCTTCTTTTGAATTATACTTTCTAGATAACCACGATCTTCCCCGCTTCCAATGATTACAAAAATTCCATTCCAGTTATGTTCAAGACTTTTTTTTAATTTCTTTATTGCTTTTATTGCATATTTTAGACCTTTATTTCTTGTTAGTTCTGATATTGTTCCTACCCACATTATTTCATTTTCTGGTTTTATTCCTATTTTTTCTAATAATATGTTTCGTGCTTCTTCACGATCTAAGAAATTTATATGGTTGGTTCCGTTATGAATCATCTTGAATTTACCAGAAGTCAAAGGCCAATCTTTAACTTGTCTTAATTCTTTTTTCGAGATAATTATTGTTTTGTGAGAAAAAACAACTGTTAAATAAGTAAAAAATTTAATTATTAGTTTTTGCCATTTTGAGCGATCTTCATTAAAAGGTAATCCGTGTGCTGTAAAAATTATTTTTTTTACGCCAGTAACTCTTCCAGCAAAAGCACCCAAACCTCCTGTTTTTGAACTGTTTACATGGATGACATCTGGCTTTTCTTTGTAAAAAATATCTATTAAAGTTTTTAATACCTTTATTTCACCTAATAGATTAATATCACGGTCAAGTCTTTTTATACGGATTCTTCTTACTTTTTTTTCATCCAGTTTTTCTATCATCAAACCCTCACCTCCGTGTAGAACCAAAGTGTCATTTTCTGTGTTCGCCGAAGTCGCTAAATCATAAACATACTTCTGGGCTCCTCCCCAGTTTGATTTGGTTATTATGTAGATTATTTTTTGTTTTGACATATTTATATTATAACCTAGAAAGTAGAGGGTAGAAAATGGTAGACGGAAAAAAATGGCTCGTCATTACGACGAGCCAACATATTGACGAAAGGTTAATTCCCAGCAGACTCCCACCAAGCATCTTTACAAAAATCAGAGCAGTAAAGATTTTTGTTGTTGGGATCTTTGACTGGTTTTTTACCAATAATTGCGCTAAAACAGTTTGCACAAATTGGCCCTCTTGGAATACCTTTGTTTTTGGTGTTGGAAATTGGGTATTCCCGTACTTCATCTAGTCTTTTATCTGTAATTAAACTAAACATATTTTCCTCCTGTTGTTGAGTTTAATTTTTTAATCTCATATTCTGTTTGTAGTAATACCAAAATATTTCAAAAAAGTCAAATGAATTGTGGATAAATTAAAATTTTTCCAAAAATTTTGGATTTATGATTTAAGAAGCAAGACTAAAGAGATGGAAAATTTATCAAAGATAAATTTTCCATAAATCCTAAATCCTAAATCTTTGTATTTTTTTAGCAAAACATTAATTTAATAAAAGTACTTTATTTAGCAAAACAGTTGTTGTAATATAGATGTATGAACCGAAAAGAATCATTACTCCTTTTTCTTGGAGATATATTGATTTTCATACTATCTCTATGGCTTACGCTATGGATTAGGTATTTTGAGTTACCTAATCAAGAAATCTTTATTCAACATTTAGGTCCTTTCACATTTTTGTTTGTTTTATGGTCTCTTATCTTTTTTATTGCTGGGCTTTACGAAAAGAGGACTTTAGTTATAAAAAGAAAACTTTCTGCCAGCATTTTAAATGTTCAGATCATTAATAGTGTTATTGCAGCAGCTTTCTTTTATTTTGTTCCTGTTTTTGGAATTACACCAAAAACTAATATTATTGTTTACTTAGTAGTTTCTTTTATTCTAATTTCTGTTTGGAGAGCTTATATCGCTCCAATGCTAGGTGTTCGAAAAAGTGCAAATGCTTTACTTGTTGGTGGTCGTGAAGAAATGAAAGAAATTGAATTAGCGATAAAAAATAACCATTGGTATAATTTGAACTTAGTATCGTCTATTAATTTAGATAAAATTGATAGTTTAAATTTTCAAAAAGATCTTTTAGATTTAATATATGGAGAAAATATTGCCGTCATTATCGTCGATTTAAAAGATGAAAGGGTTAGACCAATGTTATCAAGTTTCTACAATCTGATGTTTTCTGGTGTTAATTTTATGAGCATTCATGATGTTTATGAAGATATTTTTGGAAGAATTCCTTTGGAATTGATTCAGTATGATTGGTTTTTGGAAAATATTTCTAAATCGTCACATTTATTTTATGATGCTCTAAAAAGAATAATGGATATTGTTATTTCTTTTATTCTTCTTTTAATCTCTTTAGTTTTTTATCCCTTTGTTTATTTAGCAATTAAGATGGACGACGGTGGTTCTTTGTTTACTTCTCATGACAGGATTGGAAAAGGGGGTAGAAAAATTAAAATTACGAAATTTAGAAGTATGACAGCACATAAGTTTGATTCCGATAAAGACCATAGTAAAGAAGTTACAAAAGTTGGTCGTATATTGAGAAAAACAAGCATCGATGAGTTACCTCAATTGTGGGGAATCTTTGCTGGCCATCAATCACTTATTGGTCCTCGACCTGAGTTACCAGAGTTAGTTCAAAAATATAGTAAAGAAATTTCTTACTACAATATTAGACATTTACACAAACCAGGTTTGTCAGGCTGGGCTCAAATTTATCACAAAGATGCACCTCATCATGGAACTGATATTGAAAATACAAAAGTAAAACTTTCTTATGATCTTTTTTATATTAAGCATCATTCTTTGTTACTCGACCTAAAGATTGCATTAAAGACCGTAAAAGCTCTGTTATCAAGGAAAAACACAGGATGATTTGTTTATTTATATTTATTGGTATATTATATCCATTATGAAAATAAGAATTATTGCTATATTGCTTATATTAGTCGGAGGTGTTATCGGCTATTTTAATTATAATTCAGAAGTAAATTCAGAATCTAGATTTCCTTTTAAGTTGGGACTTGATTTAGCAGGTGGTACACACCTTTTGTATAATGCAGATGTTTCTAGTCTCGAAAAGAATGATGTCAAAGAATCTATGGATGCACTTCGTGATATCATTGAAAGAAGAACAAACTTGTTTGGTGTTTCTGAGCCTCTTGTTCAAATTGAACAAACAAAAGAATCTAATAGATTAATCGTTGAATTACCTGGTGTAACAGATATCAATCAAGCAGTTACTTTGATTGGGCAAACCCCACTACTTGAATTTAAAAAAGAAAGAACAGGAGATGAGACTCAAAAGATAATTGAAGCTCAGCAAAAAGTTTTTGCTTCTTTGCAGAGTGGAGAGGTTATTGATGAAGAGACCAAAATACTATCGGAGAAAGATCCTTTTGAGGTAACTGGTTTAACTGGTAGATATTTGAAAAAATCTCAATTAATCTTTAATCCAACTACAGGTGAACCGATTGTTTTGTTATCTTTTAACAGTGAAGGTAAAGATATGTTTGCTCAGCTGACTAAAGAAAATTTAAATAAATCTATTGCAATTTATTTAGATGGTGTGATTATTACATCTCCTGTTGTTCGTGATGAGATTAAAGACGGTAAAGCTGAAATTTCAGGAGGTTTTGCTGCGGATGAAGCCAAGACCCTCGTTAGAGATTTAAATTATGGAGCACTTCCTGTACCTATTGAATTAATTTCAACTCAATCGGTAGGGGCTTCATTAGGAGAGGATGTTCTAAATAAAGGGATAATGGCTGGTATTTATGGTTTGATTTTAGTTGCCCTGTTTTTAATTATTTGGTATAGAGCACCTGGTTTATTGGCAGTTTTGTCGCTTACTTTCTATGTTGCTCTTATGTTGGCTTTATTTAAAGTAATTCCGGTTACTCTAACATCAGCTGGTATTGCGGGGTTTATTCTTTCTATTGGTATGGCAGTTGATGCAAATGTTTTGGTATTTGAAAGGATTAAAGAAGAGTTGAGAAATGGACGAGATATAGAAGACTCAGTTCAGGAGGGGTTCTCAAGAGCTTGGCTTTCAATTCGCGATTCAAATATTTCAAGTATTATTACAGCGATTATTTTATTCTGGTTTGGAACATCGCTTGTAGAAGGTTTTGCTTTGACATTTGGTATTGGAGTTTTAATAAGTATGTTTACAGCTTTGACTGTCACAAGAACTTTTTTGTTGGCTGTTGCCCCAAAAGAAGACCAAAAGGTTTCAAAATTTTTATTTGGAACAGGTTTTAATATCAAATAAGAAAAAAATACAAATCATTTAGTTTCTTTTGTAAATATTTAATATTTTACATCAACATGATACAGTTGGAGTTAGGATGAAAAGTTCGCAGTTTTTTCTGTGGACTTTTTCTTTTCAAATGTTATTTTTTGTGATA
>CAYUZR010000042.1:0-4729 GCA_964449555.1 uncultured Candidatus Saccharibacteria bacterium | reverse complement strand
GGCTCAGATATACAAAAATCGGAAGCTTTACTTCCGATTTTTGTATATCTGAGCCACCTGAGCGAGCAAACTGCTTTGCTCGCGTCCAGAGTCGAAAGGCGCAGGCATATTTTTGCGACCCACTGGGAGCAAAAAAGCCGAGCCGAGGTCACGAACACTTAGTAGATTTGAGTGCGAAGCACGAAAAATATACTTAGTGATTTGGGACCGACTCTGACAAAAAACTTATTTTTTCTTGATAAAAACATAACCATTTGCTATATTGACTTTAGAATTAAAGTTTAATTAACGGTTTGAAAGGAGGTTCGTTATGCCTAAGGTGGGATCAGAGAGCCATGAAGCACAATCTGAAGCTATAAATTTTAGTATTCTGTTTTCAGATGCTAGTAATGAGATTGAAACTTTTGATAAATTAATCAAGTTGTGTAAAGAAGTTTTAGAGGAAGCAAAAAAAGAACAGAAAAGATATCTTTATTCAGCAAAATAAACTCCCAACAAAGACCAACCTCTCAAGGTTCGGTCTTTTTCATCAACACCTTGCCCCAACCCAAAACATCTGCTACTATTACATCCAGCAGTATAGTCGAAATAACTGCACGATTATTTGAAAAGTTAATACATATAGAAAACATGGAATTAGATCAAGAATTTTTGAAGTATGTTGTTGAATCTCTAGTTGATGAGCCTTCAGCAGTAAAAGTTAACCGAAAAGTTGACGAAATGGGAGTTCTTTTAACTCTCGATGTTGCCCCAGCAGATATGGGAAAAATTATTGGACGAAGTGGAAACACTGCTAAATCAATTCGAACTCTTCTAAGAGTTGTTGGAATGAAAAATAATGCACGAGTTAATCTAAAAATTAACGAACCAGAAGGTGGAATGCGATATGGACAAGATAATAATGGCGAAGCATCTGCTTCTGATAAAAATAAAGTTGAGGCTGCTGACTCCGCAGATGTTGACTCTGCAATAGAAGACCTAAAAGCATAATTCCAAAATCGGCGAATTTCGGTTTTAATCTAGCAAGAATGTCGGTCACCGTACTTGAAATACGTTTTCCTCCATTATTACTAGATTAAAACCGAACTTCATCCGATTTTGAAATCATACAAAAATTAAAAACAAAAACCACACTTTAAGGCGTGGTTTTTGTTTTTAATTTTTTCATGTAAACTAAAAACTAATCAATTAATAAAAACTAAAATGCAATTTCATATCATCACGTTATTTCCAGAAATGTTCGACTCATACCTAAATGAGTCTATTCTTGCGCGTGCAATAAAGTCAAAAAAAATAAAAGTTAAATTTTACAACCCAAGAGATTTTGCAAAAAATAAAAGACAGGTAGATGGTAAACCATACGGCGGGGGGCCAGGAATGGTTATTAAAGCAGAGCCAGTTATCAAGGCTATTCAAAAAGCTAAAGGAAGAAAAAAGAAAGTAAAAATAATTTTCCTATCTCCATCAGGAAAACAATTCACTAATAAATATGCTAAAAAGTTAAGCAAGGCTTACCGAGATATAATTGTTATTGCAGGACATTATGAGGGGATTGATGCTCGTGTTCGAAAAGTTTTTAGAACAGATGAGGTAACAATTGGCCCTTATGTTTTGACTGGAGGAGAGTTGCCAGCGATGTTAATAGTTGATGTTATTGCTCGGCAAATAAGAGGTGTTCTTGGTAAAGAAGAGTCACTTGAAGAAAATAGAATTTCGTCGCCAGAAGTTTATACTCGTCCTGAATCTTTTAAATACAAAAAGAAAAATTACAAGGTTCCTAAAATTCTTTTATCTGGTCATCATGAAAAGATTGAAAAGTGGAAATTAAAAAAATAAATTTATTGAACATGATATAATTTACTTATGTTCAACAAAACAAAAATAGCTGTGATTAGGGGTGGGGGTGGTTACGAACGAGAGCTTTCTTTACAGAGTGGAGCAAATGTCATAAAAAACCTTTCTTTTGAGAAATATATTGTGTTTGATGTATTAGTTTCAAATAATGGTGATTGGTATTCTGGTGGTAGGATTGTCCAGCCAAGTCAACTTTTAATCACAATAGATGTTGTTTTTAATTCTCTTTTAGATAGTAGGGATGGTTTGTTGGTTCAAAAGATTTTAGATGATTTTGGGGTTAGAAGTATTGGATCAAATGCTCTTTCTTCGTCATTAGGTATAAATAAAATTTTATCTGGCGGAGTATATGATTCCTTAAATATTAGGACTCCATATAGAGAAATAATAAGAAAAGAGGATGATTTGAACAAAAGGTCTCGGGAAATTTTTATGGGTATACCTTCTCCCTATATAGTTAAATCAGCAGATGGAAATTCTTCTTTTGGTATGAATATTGCTAATACCTTGGAAGAATTGCAAGAATCTGTTGAAAGGATGCGTGACTTTTCTGAAACAATTTTGGTTGAGGGGTTAATAAAAGGTCATCATATTACTTGTGGTGTAATAAATAATTTCAGGGGGGAAGAAAATTATTTATTACTCCCTGCAAAAATTAATTTAAATAATAAATATTTTGTAGATTATGGCTTGAAAAGGTCTGGTGATTTTGAAGTAGAATTTTCTGGGTTTCTAAATTCTGCACATAAAGATGAAGTTCAGAAGATTGCTTTGGAAGTTCATAAAAATTTAGGGTTAAGAGATTATTCAACATCTGATTTTATATTTTCAAAAAATGGCAATCTTTATTTATTAGAGACAAATTCATACCCATCATTACATCCAGAATCAGTTTTTGTAAAATCACTCGAAGCGAGTGGATCTAATCTAGAGGAATTTTTAGATGAGTTGATTTAATTTTTTTAGTTTTGAATCTCGAAAAAACAAAAAGTTTTTGTGGGATTTTTTGTTTTCATAATTCTTTATCCGAAATTCATCTTTGGTTTTTAACTTGAATCTAAATTATTATTTTGACCTAAAAAACAATACCTGCTATAATCATATTCAATATGGATATAGAAAAACTAAACAGAACACAAATAGTTTTACTTACTCTCTTAACAAGTTTTGTTACTTCGATTGCTACTGGAATTGTGACGGTTACATTAATGGATCAAGCTCCTCCTGCTGTTACAAGTACAATCCATAAAGTTGTTGAAAAAACGGTTGAAACCGTAATACCTGAAACTAACACAGCTATAGCAATTAATCCTAAAAAAGAAGTAGTTGTAGTAAGAGAACAGAATTTAATTGCAGATGTTGTTGAAAAAAACTCAGAAACAGTTGTTCGAATAAACAAAATTTCAGAACAGGGCAATATATTTTCAGGTTTTGGAATTTTTGTTAGTAAAGATGGGATAATTGTTACAGATAGTTGGAATATTTTAGCTGATAACTCTTACACTACTGTTATCGATGATAAAACTTTTGATTTAAAGGTTGTAGCTGTGAATAAAAAGGTAGGTGTAACTTATCTTAAAATAGTGGAAACAGAAGAAAAAATATTTAAAACAATTTTTAAAGAAGCAAAGATTGCTGATTTTAATTCTCTTAAATTAGGCCAATCAATTGTTGCTTTAGGGGGGTTGGAAAATATGGAAATCATGACTGGAATTATTTCTGGGTTAGTAAAGGATACGATAGATGAAGGAATGGCAACATCAACAGAAGAGACTCTTACAGAAACAGTTTTGTTGAGTATAAAAACAAATATTTCTTCCACAAATATAGTTGGAGGAACACCTATTTTAAATCTTGAAAGTGAAATGATTGGTATTAGTATCGATCCAATTTCAAGCACATTTATTCCTCTAAACTTTGTCGCAGAAGATATCGAAAATATTTTGATGACCGAGGAAGAAAATCTTGACTAGTGTAAAGAAAAAACGTATATTTATAAGTGTAGATTAAAGAAATTTTTGCATAGCAAAAATTTCTTTACTTTCTACTTTCTACTTTCTACTTATTACTAAAATTTTTGTAAAAAATTTTTTATGATGCCACCACTAAATCACTTAACAACAAAAGCCAAAGATGCTATTAAGAAGGCGCATGAGTTGGCAATAGAACGGGGGCAAAACCATGTTGGCCCTTTACACCTTTTTACTGCTTTAATGCTTCAAGAAGAAAGCATGGTTATTTCTGTACTCGATAGATTGGGGGTTGATACTAATTTGCTCACAGATTCACTTTTTGAAATGTTGGAAGAGCCAGAAAGAAGTTCTACTTTAAATCCTTCCTATCAAATTTATCTAACTCCAGAGATGACAAAAACTCTTGAAGATTCAACTCAAATTGCCTCCATTATGAAAGACGAATTTATTTCAACAGAACATTTTCTAATTGCTTTGCTTGATATTCCGGGAAATACTCGTGAAATTGCTGCTCGGTTTAAAATTGATAAAAACGCGGTAATTGATGTAATTAAAGAAGTTAGAGAAGGAAAAATTACTGATATTCAGCAACCTAAAAAATTCAAAGCATTAACTAAATTTACACGAAACTTAACTCAGCTAGCAATGGATAATAAATTAGATCCAGTTATTGGCCGTGATGATGAGATTAGAAGAATAATTCAAATATTAGCTAGAAGAACGAAAAATAATCCAGTTTTGATTGGTGAAGCAGGGGTAGGGAAGACTGCTATTGTCGAAGGTCTTGCTCTTCGTATGGTTCAGGGAGACGCACCTCATTCTCTAAAAGATAAGGAGTTACTTTCTCTTGATATTGGAATGTTAGTTGCAGGAACAAAATATCGAGGAGAATTTGAAGATAG
>CAYUZR010000041.1:0-4893 GCA_964449555.1 uncultured Candidatus Saccharibacteria bacterium | reverse complement strand
AATTTTCGTCCTACGGACTCAATTTCACTAAGAACTCTCGACCCCCGCTCGCTCGTGTTCGTCGCAAGCTCCTCACATACTTCGCTCGGTTCGATTCTCCGTGGGATCCTACTAGACACAACAAAACCAGAGCTATCGCTCTGGTTTTGGTGTCTAGTGACCCCACAGAGAATCGAACTCTGATTTACAGATTGAGAACCTGTTGTCCTAACCGTTAGACGATGGGGCCAATGTTTTATTGATTAAAATCTTATCAAAATTTTATGAAAATTAAAAGAAAAAGCCTCCTGTGTAAATACACAGGTTAATATAGTTTTAGTTTTTATAATTTCTTAATTTTATCTACTAACAAATTCATATCACCATTTCTTTCTGATAATTTTCCACTTACGGCTACACAAGTATCTTCATTTAATAAATCGCGAATTTCTGTAAATATTTTTGGGAATACAACAGCTTCCATTGTCCCACTAAAATCAGAAAGACGCACAAAAGCCATTTTATCACCCTTTTTAGTTAAAATTGGTTTTACTTCTTCAATTATTCCAGCAACTGTTGTTGTCAGACCATTAGGAGAATTTTGCTTTATACTTTTTATATTTTTTCCATCTTTACTTAAGATATCTTTATATTTATCTAGAGGATGTCCTGAAATATATAAACCAAGCAACTCCTTTTCCCAAGCTAATTTTTCTTCCGGTTTAGCTGGTTCTACTTCAGCTAATTTCAATAGAGGTAAATGAGATTCACCAAAAAGAGAGTCTTGGTCAGCAGATTTATTTGCATTTTCTTTGTTGTAATTGAGAAGGTCTGGCATATTAGCCATAATTTGTCCTCTTTCTCCAAGAGCATCCATCGCTCCACACATAGTTAGTGCTTCCAGTGATTTTTTGTTTAAGTTTCTGTCTTGAATTCTGTCTAGAAAATCTGTTAATGATTTAAATTTTCCATTCTTCTTTCTTTCAGTAATTATTGCATTAGCAATTCCTTCACCAAAGTTTTTAATTGTTTGAAGTCCGAAACGGATTGCCTCTGTACCATTTTTTTGTTCGACAATCGTAAAATCAGTAAATGATTCATTTATATCAGGCGGAAGAACATCAATTCTCAGTCTTTTACATTCAGAAATATATTCAGCCACTTTATCCGTATCGCCAGAGTCAGCCATCAATAATGCAGTCATATATTCGATAGGAAAGTTAGCTTTCATATATGAAGTTTCGTAAGCTACTCGTCCATAACTAGCAGAATGAGCTTTGTTAAAACCGTAAGCGGCGAAAGTTTCAATAGTTTCCCATAGACGATTAATGACTTTTTCTGATAAGCCATTGTCAGCACATCCATTATGGAATTTAGTTTTTTGTTGTTGCATCATCTCTGGGATTTTTTTCCCCATCGCTTTTCGGAATTTATCAGCTTCTGCCCATGTATAATTAGCAAGTTGAACAGCAATCATCATGACATCATCTTGATAAATAATGATTCCAAAAGTAGGCTCAAGAATTTCTTTTAGTTTTGGGTCTAGGTAGGTTACCAAACTAGGATTATTTTTTCTTGCAATATAGTCTGGGATAAATGCAAGGGGTCCTGGCCGATACAAAGCTACCATCGCCATTATGTCCCAAATCGTTTCTGGTTTTAGTTCTTTCAGATACTGAGTCATACCCTGTCCATTTAATTGAAATGTTCCAAGAGTTTCTCCGCGAGCAAGCATCTCATATGTTTTTTTATCTTCCAAATCTATTTTATCTAAATCTACCTCAACACCTTTCAATTTTTTAGCGAGTCTAATTGAATTAGCAAGAATTGATAAATTTTTAATTCCCAAAATATCAAATTTAGGTAAGTTAACCACACCATCACGGTCACCAGTATACATATCATATTGAGTAATAATTTGCCCATCTTTATCAAGTTGAACGGGAGTAAAATCATCAACGCGAGTAGGAGAAATTAAAACACCAGCAGCGTGAGTAGAAATGTGTCTAGCACAACCTTCAATTTTTTTAGCATATTTAATTATTTCTTGAACATCTTTGTTATTTTTGTGAAGTTTTCTCAAATCTTCTTCTTCATCCAAGGCTCGGTCAATAGTCATCGGAAAACCTTGAGCTCCTATTGGAATAAGTTTTGCGATTTGATCTCCAAGATCATAAGGAAAACCTAATGCACGAGTTACATCTCGCACAGAACCTCGAGCTGCCATTGTTCCGAATGTTCCAATTTGCGCAACTGCTTTTTTACCATATTTCTCTTTTGCATAATTAATAACATCATCTCTTCTAATATCTGCAATATCGATATCAATATCAGGAATTCCAGGACGATCAGGATTCATAAATCTTTCGAAAGGTACTTTTAATTCAATTGGATTTATTTTGGTAATGAAATTTAAATATGAAACAATACTTCCAGCTGCAGACCCTCTTGTGTTTGTATAGATATTCGCTTTTCGAGTAAAATCAAGTAAATCAGCAACAATCAAAAAATATGAAGAATAACCTTTGTTTTTTATTATTTCTAGTTCATATTCAATTCGTTCAATTATTTCAGGTGTTTTATCTAAACCCCTTTTTTTGATTCCTTCGTAAGTTACTTTTTTGAGTTGAGTGTTATAATCTTCTCCTTCAGGAATTTCAATATCAGGGAAATACCAAGAGTCGATATCAATTTCTAGGTTGCATTGATTAACAATTTTTTCAATATTTTCTAATGCTTCAGGTGTGTCTTTGAAATATTCTTGAAATTGTTTTGGAGTGATAAAAGAAAAGTCATCGTGTTCTCCGCTGTAAGAACCACCACCCGAAGTTTGGATTGACATCAAAATATCTCGCGCTTTTTTATCTTCTTTGTTTAGATAATAAACGTCGTGAGCTGCTACCAACGGAATGTTCATTTTTTTACCGAATTCAATTATTTTTTCTTTTAATTCTTCTTGACCAGTAATTTCTGGGTGATGGGTTAATTCCAAATAAAAATCTTCTTCGAATTGTTTTTTATACCAACCAGCAATTTCTTCAGCTTTTTCAAAATTATTTACTTTTAGTGCTTGGGAAATTTCACCGGCAAAATGAGGAGAGATACAAACCAAACCTTCTTTGTGTTTTTCAATTAGTTCTTTATCAATACGCGCTTTGTAGTAAAAACCTTCGACATTAGCTTTGGTTACTAATTTCATTAGGTTTTTGTAACCCAGGTCATTTTTAGCCAACATAATTAGACGAGTTCGTCGATTATCAATACCGGTTTGTTTATCGTGTCGTGTTCGAGTAGTCACATAAAAATCAACCCCAATGATTGGTTTAATTTCTTCCGCCTTACAGGTTTTATAAAACTCAATTGTGCCATACATATTTCCGTCATCAGTTAGTGCTAGTGCCTGCATACCGTTTTCTTTGGCAGTTTTAACAAGATCCTTGATTTTAGGTAAGGCGGTTAGGAGAGAGTAGTGGGAGTGGGTATGTAAGTGGGTAATGTTTTCCATAGAAGTATTTTAGCATATGAAAGTTTACAGTTTACAGTTGACAGTTTACAATAACATCGGATGAATTTTGCTTTGCAAAATTCATCTTTGCAAATATTTCAAATTTTTTTCTAAAAAACAAAATAAAAATTTAAAGCAGAGCCACGAAGCAATCTAGAAAAAGTGATGTATAATTTTATCTAATGCAAGTTAAATACACAATTGGAATAGATGAAGTGGGTAGGGGTCCTGTAGCTGGACCTGTGGCGGTGGGGGCTTTAATGGTGTCAGAAGAAAATATAAAAAAAGTTAAAGAAAACTTCAAGGATTTTAAAGATTCAAAAAAACTTACACCAAAACGAAGAAACGAATGGTTTGAAAATATACAACAAGCTAAACAGTATGGTTTGCTAGATTACAAAATCATTTTTGCTGATAATAATGAAATAGATGAAAAAGGGATAGCCTCATCAATAAGGGCTTGTGTAAATAAATCTCTAAAAGAATTACAAAAAAGTTGGCTACCTGGTAGCCAACTTTTTCATGTTTTGGTTTTGTTGGATGGGGGATTGAAAGCTCCCGAAGAATATGTGAATCAAAAAAGTATTGTTAAAGGAGATGAAAAAGAAATGCTGATAGCTTTAGCTTCGATTGTGGCAAAAGTGACAAGAGATGCTTTGATGTGTAAATATGCAAAAAAATACCCCGAATATGAATTTGAAAAACATAAGGGGTATGGGACAAAATTGCATTATGAGATGATAAAAAAGTATGGAACGTGTAAAATTCACAGAAAAAGTTTTTTAGGTAAACTTTTAAATTCCAAATCACAAGTACCAAATCACAAACAAATCCAAAGTTCAAATTTCTAAAATTAAATAAAGCTGTTTTGCCTAGATAAAACAATTTTATTTACATAAAAAGTTAAAAATTTCAATGGCTCATGTGTGAGCCATTGAAATTTTGATGTGAAAAATGGCTTTGTTGAGCCATTTAAACGGCTCACTCGTGAGCCGTTTAGGTTTTTAGTATTCTTGCTTGTTTTTTAAACAAAAATATAGTAGATTTATAGGCATTGAAATTAAGTAAAGCGTTAAGCATATTAAGAAATAATTCATGTTAAATATCTTTTAATTTCTTTGACCCTACATACTAAAGTATGTCAGGGCAGGAAGAAATTAAAAGCTTCATTTTTCTACCCTTGGCCGACTGGCGTCAGCCGGGCTAGGCGAAAAATAAAATTAACAGGGTCATATTTTTATAGTCGCTACGCTCCTTAAAAATATTATGTCAGTAAGAATGCGACACACAAAGGGGCACACCCGTAATAGAAGATCACATCATGCGTTAAAAGCACCGCGTTTGTCTAATTGTGCTGACTGTGGAGCTTTGCATATGCGACATCGAGTTTGTGAGACTTGTGGAAAATA
>CAYUZR010000040.1:0-4995 GCA_964449555.1 uncultured Candidatus Saccharibacteria bacterium | reverse complement strand
CGAAAGATTTTCTTTCAAGTGAATAAAAAAATATGTAAATATATAAGTTGCCTTTTCTTCATGCCCACCTAAAATAAGATAAAGGTCAGCAGATTCGTCTTTAGTTGCAAATTTTGCTAATTCTTCAGGGTTGTTTCGGACCAGATCAAAAAGAAAATGTGCAACTTTTGAACGAACTTCCAGCTCCTCAGAATTAATTTGAGCATACAATTCTTTTTTTTGTTCTTCAGGTAACTCTAAGAACTTTTTTATAACAAAAGATACTTCAAAAAACAAACCTCCCGTCGGTTGATTGTCCAAGAAATTTTCCTTTATAATTCTTTTTTTCATTTCTTCAAATGTTTCAAATTCTTTTTTTTTCATTTCTTCTACTTTCATTTCTTCCTCCTTTTTTAGATTTTATTGTCAATGAACTTTGCGATATTCTATATTGTAAAAATAAACTTGTCAACACTTTTGTGTTGACATATTACTTGAAGTGACATAAAATAAACCTATAATTAATCAATACCCCATAACCGAATCACATTTTTTGTGACAAGGTATAATTTAGAAAGATTTATGCAAAAAGAATTAAAAAAACTTGGATTTACATATAATGAAAGTCGAGTCTTTTTAAGCCTTCTTCGACTTGGAAAAAGTCGAGTTGGAGCAATAATTGATGACCTTCATGTCCATCGTCAAATTGCCTATAACAATCTCAAAGCTCTGGAAGAAAGAGGTTTAATAAAAAAATCAATAAAAAATAACACTACCTACTATCAAGTGACTAATCCAAAAGCTATTTTAGAAAGCATTCAAGAACAAGAACTAATTGCTAGAAAAGTTAGTCAAAAAGTTGCTCAAGAAATGAAGAAAACTAAAGTGGATCATGAGATTAATACCTACGAAGACCAAAGAAGAATTCGCAAATTTTTTTTAGACAAACACATGGATCTTAGAAAAGGTGCTACTCTTTATGGTATCTCTCCTTTAACAGATAAATATTATGAACTCATGGGAGAAGATTTACTTCAAAAAATCCAAAAAATAAGAAATTATAAAAAAATTAAAGCAAAACTTCTAGTAGACAAAGAGGTGGAAGATAAAATTAAAAAAGTGGAAAAAATAATTAAAGCCAGTATGGGAGAAACTCGGGTTCTTCCCTATGCAGTGCCTACAACTACTGTTATCTGGCCAGACAGTGTCACAATTCAATCTTTAACAGAGGAGAAACCTTTTATTATTGAAATAAAAAATAAAATGTACAGAGATTCTCAGTTGAAACACTTTCAATTCTTATGGAAAAGCATTAAAAATAGAAAAGTTAAATAAAACAAACGGCTCACATAGTGAGCCGTTTGTTTTATTATTTCAATAATTTCAAAATTGTATGAGATTCGGTTTTGGAATTATTTATCCTTTAAACCTAATTTCTTGTTCACCGCTTTATACCGTTTCAAGTCTTTTTTCTTCAAATATTTTAAATGCTTTCTTCGATCAGCAACCATTTGTAGAAGTCCTCTTCTTGAATGGTTGTCTTTGTGATTTTTTTTCAAGTGAGCTGCTAGCTCTTCAATTTTTTTAGTTAAAATAGAAATCTGCGCCTCAGGAGATCCTGTGTCGGTTTTATGAATTTGGGTTTTTTTAACGGCATTTGCCTTCTTTGTTTTTGTTAACATGAGCTATAGGTTATCACATATAGCGATAAAAATCAAGTTTTTATTATGTTTTTCTTATTTGTGTAACGCTCAAACAATGTTTTAAAAGATGAGAATAACTTTACGTTGCTTTCTACTTTTAATTTTCTCCTTTATACTATATCTATGTCGCACAATATTGAAAAACTAAAAAGAGAATTTTTGGAGTATTTAGAAATTGAAAAAGGGCGGAGTCTGAAGACGGTTGAAAATTATGATCGATACCTAAAAAGATTTTTTGAATTTTCTAAAATAAACGATCCAACAAAGATAACTGACGATAAGGTCCGTGAATTTCGGTTGTGGTTAAATCGACAACAATCAAGTAACGGTGAAACATTAAAAAAGAAAACCCAAAATTATTATTTGATTGCTCTGCGAGTGTTCTTAAAATATTTAGCAAAGAGAGATGTGAGCTCTCTCTCCCCTGACAAGATCGAATTAGCAAAAGTTGGCGAGCGGTCTCTGGATTTAATTTCACACGACGAACTAATTCGACTTATGAAAGCTCCTGACACTAGAGATACAAAAGGTTTGCGTGATAAAGCAATTCTCGAACTCCTCTTCTCTACCGGTCTGCGTGTTTCAGAATTATGTTCTCTTAATAATGATATTGATTTAAAGAAAGACGAGATGGCTGTTAGAGGAAAAGGAGACAAAATTAGAGTTGTATTTTTATCGGATACCGCCAAGTCAGCAGTTAAAAAATATCTGAAAGCCCGCAAAGATATGGAGGAAGCACTTTTTGTTTCACACGGTAAAAAAGAAGCAAAGCGCTTAAATCCAAGAGCTGTTCAACGACTTGTTAAACACTATGCGGTTAAAGCAGGAATTACAAAAAAAGTTAGTCCCCATGTTATTCGACATTCTTTTGCTACTGATCTTCTTCAAAATGGAGCTGATCTCCGTGCAGTTCAAATGATGTTGGGACATGCAAATATTGCAACTACTCAAGTCTACACTCACATCACTGACAAGCAATTAAGAGAGGTACACAAGAAGTTTCACAACAAAAACAAAAGATAGCTTTTGTTTTTAGATTTAAGATTTATGATTTAGGATTTAAGAATATGAATGAAGAAAAAATAAAAGATTTCAAAGATTTAATAACTTGGAAAGAATCACACAAATTGGTTTTAGATGTTTATTCAACTGTTAAAGAATTTCCAAAAGATGAAATGTTTGCTCTTACTTCACAGATGAGAAGATCTGCTGTATCTATTACATCAAACATAGCAGAGGGTTTTGGAAGACAGGGAGGAAAAGAAAAAATACAGTTTTACTACATGGCACAAGGATCATTGATTGAATTAAAAAACCAAATAGAAATTAGTAAGGATGTTAAATATATAAACCAAGACAATTACAATAAACTTATTGAGCAAGCTAATTTAGCTCATAAATTACTACAAGGCTTAATAAAAAAGACGAAATCTTTTCTTAAATCTTAAATCCTAAATCTTAAATCTAACTTCATTTGCTATAATATAGCAAATGAAATTTATAAGTTGGAACGTAAACGGAATACGAGCGTGGCTTCAAAAAGATGGGGCTATTGATTTTATAGAGAAGGTTGAGAAGCCAGATGTTTTTTGTGTACAAGAAACCAAAGCTCACAAAGAGCAGGTAGAAGAGTTTTTTGAAAAAGCGGAAACACCTCTTTTTGAAACAGGAAAAAGTGAACCAGCTAAAATTTTTCCTAGTTACAAGCATCATTATTGGAACTCTGCTGAGAGAAAAGGGTATTCTGGTACGGCAATATTTTCAAAAAAAGAACCTTTGAATGTAACCTACGGACTTGGTTACACAGAAACAAAAGAAGGTGATAATGAAGGTCGAGTTATTACACTTGAATTTGAAAAATTTTTCTTGGTAAATGTTTACACTCCTAATTCAAAACCAGCTTTGGAAAGAGTTGATTACAGATACAACACTTGGGATAAAGCTTTTCTTAAACATCTAAAAAAATTGAATAGAAAAAAAGAAGTGATTGTGTGTGGTGATTTAAATGTTGCACACAAAGAGATTGACTTAAAAAACCCACAGGCAAACAAAACAACACAGAATAACCCAGGAAATGCCGGTTTTACAGACAAAGAAAGAGAGAGGTTTGGAGACTTTTTGAGAGCAGGTTTTGTTGATACAGTTCGTTTTTTACACCCAGAGAAAATCAAGTATTCTTGGTGGTCTTACAGGTTTAATGCAAGAAAAAATAATGCAGGCTGGAGGATAGACTATTTTCTTGTTTCAGAGGGCTTGAAAAACAAAATAAAGAAGGCTGATATTTTTACTCAAGCAATGGGATCTGACCATGCCCCAGTCGTTTTGGAGTTAAAAAAATGATTTGTTGTTGTGAGCCCGTCAGGGCATGGTTTGTTTTAGTCATTCTGAACTCGTTAGAGCGTGAGAATCCAGAAAGAGTTATCAAAATTTCCTAAAGGGAAATTTTGATAACCAATTCCTGGATTGCCACGCCCTGACGGGCTCGCAATGACGAATGGGCGGAAAAATTCTAAAGGACATTCTAAAGGACATTTGTCCTTTAGAATGTCCTTTATAAATGTCCGTTAGAATAGTTTTCCACAAAATGTCCTTTACAATGTCCTTTAGAATTTATAAACTAATAATTAGAAAAACCTTTTGAAATGCTTGTAAGGCCTGCAAGCAGTTTAAAACAAGTCCTTTGTGTTCTTTAAAATTTTATTCTCCAATTCAAAAAAGAATCGGTGAATATTTCGATAAACCGTTCAATAATTCTTTAAGACTTCTGAAAATATTTTTCAGACGAGTAGTCATTCTCCATCCGACTACAACTTTTTTACAAGGGCTTTTCTGCCATTTAAGCCCGTATTTCTTAATTATGAATATTGGGCGGTTTTTTTATGTTTTTTAAAAATAAAAAAAAGACCTGCAGGGAGGTAAATCCCTATCAGGTCAATATGGAAACAGTACCCAATCTATTGAGGAAATTCGTGATGCCGCGATATTCCAAGGGCGACTCCATTTTAACTGGCGTCAAAACTTTACAGTCTCTCGCGTATCCTATAACACCCAAATTCTTCAATAAGACCAACAAATGGAGTACGACCTCCACCTACGCAAAGCGTTGTCACCCTGACTTGCTGTTGTTTAAGTACTGTTTCCACTAACTATATTACTCATATAAAACAAAAAGTCAACAAAAAATTTCGCTTTAGCGAAATTTTTAAATGTTTTTTTAGAAATTCAAAATTCAAAACTAAAAATTTAGAGTTAAATAACAAAAACAACGAATTTTCTTGGGTTACCCGGTAACTAGGTCAATACAGACAGGTTA
>CAYUZR010000039.1:0-5304 GCA_964449555.1 uncultured Candidatus Saccharibacteria bacterium | reverse complement strand
GGGTGGTAAAACATCTAGAAGTCAGTTTTGGCAGAACGTAGTAAACAAAGCAGGTGGTTTCAAAGCTGAAAAGATTGTTGATAATATCAATGAAGAGTTGGCTTTCTTGATTGAGGAAGAATATATAGATAAACTAAAAATTATTATCCTTATTATCGTTACAATAGCACTACGATAAAAACTTACATTAGTCCAAATATTTCGCATCTTCCCCCAAATTAAAAAAGTTTTTCTAGTAAAATTATTATTTACTTTTTTAATTTCAAAATCTTCAGAAGTAAATCGTTTAATTGTTTGGATATTAGACAAAACATCATAATAATCCCCAAAAATCTTACCCCAATGTTTATGTAATTTTCTCTGAAGCTCAGCAATAGGCGAGACTATCTTAAATATAGTTATCGCATACAACAATATCCCAACAACTAAAACAAAAAATAAACACGAGCTTAACCAAAAAACAATTCCAAGCCCAACAAATATACTTAAAAACTGAGGAGCTAACCTTACAACAACATTCTCAACTAAATTTATAAGATTATTCGAAACTCGATTTATTTTTTCTCCAACAGAACCGGATTTTTCTCTATTATGAAAATCTATGGGATATCTTAAAACCCTCCTAAATCCCAAAATATGATAATTAGAAAAAAATAACATACCAAGCATATTTCTTTTCACACCATTCCTCCAATCAACAACATCAGCCACTACTTGAACAACTCCAAATAAAATAATCAACAACATCCACAAAGGCATTTCAATTTGAGTTCCAACAAATATTTGTTCTGGACTTAAAATGGCATCAAAAAATTTACCCGTGATATACGGGATAGTTCCATTTGCAAGTGCAGAAATGACACCCAAAATAGAGAGGGTTATAACCTCTCTTTTATATTCTAAAAGATATTTAAACAATATCTTCCAACCGTTTTTTAGTGATTTATTTTTCTTTTTGGGCATTGTTTAAGTAATTATAACCTTCAATCAACCAATTATCGATATTAGGATTATCAGTCCAAAGTTTTTTCATGTATTTCAAATATTTTTCGTGCGCTGGATAGGAAACAAATCCTTTTTGTCCGTGTATTTCAACAAATTCAGGTAAAGAAAGAATTACATCATTAAAAATTTCTGACAGCATCCAAAAAGTACTTCCGTTTTCTTGTTTTAATTCATCAAAAATATCAGGATGTTTTTCAACCGCATAGTCAAAAAAGAAGAAATGTAAAATTTCATGAGCTGTAACCATGTTTGAACCACTTCTGTGTTTGTAAAAAAATTGAAAAGTCTTATCATCTAGAAACCTTGGGTTACAATTAACAACAGAAAGATAGCCAATGTATTTTCCGTCCGGTAATTTAGGGTTTTTGAAAATTTTATTTATTTGCTTAATAAATTTATTTTCAACTTTCGACCAATTACCTCTTGCTTTAGAAACACTCTTCTCTAATTCTTTTTTGTTTTTATCATAATATCTATCAAAACACTCTCTTATTTTCTCTTTTCTTATTTTTTCCTCTTTGCTTTTTACTTCTTCCAATTCAGGATGATAATTTGTGACATTTTTGGAAAAATCAATACCACCAACCTTAATATCTCTGCTAAGAAAAATGTCAGCTATTCGTTTATCTAACTCTTTGTTTAGTTCGAATTTTACCTTAAGATTCATAATTTTATTTATTTCTTAATATTTTTTATTACTTTTTCAATATCCGGATAATACTTATAGAAACTTTTATCAATAACCCTAGTATCTATAGGAACATCTTGCATTTTACTTATTTTGGGAATTATTCCAGAAACAATTAAATCTACAATTCTTTCTTTTGCCCAATGTTCTATTTTGTATTTATCAATAAAAGGTTGTATGGATAAATGAATTATTTCGTGAATTATAACCCTTGGGATAGCTATCCCAAACTTATTTTGAATATTTACAATAATTTTATTTGGAAGATTATAGCTTCCCCCAACTCCATATCTTGTAAGTTGAATATAATAAAACTCCTCTATGTCTAATGATGTTTCTTGAAAATATTTTTCTAATTTTTGTGAAAATTTATCCCACTGTTCATTAACTTCATTTTTAGCCTTAATATAAGGCTCTTTATCAAATTCTTCCTTTGCCCTGTCAAATAAATAGTCTATTGATTTATTCTTATCTATTTCTTCTAATTTTTCACCAGCAGGTAATTTCATCCATTTTGAATATCCATTCTTGATAAACCATTCTGAGTCATCAAGGGTATTTTTAATACGTTGAATTTCGTATTCAAGAGAATAATCAAATTTTAAAGAAACTTTTTTCATATTAAATTATATTATAATTTAAAATTTATAATCGTAATAATCGTAATAATCGTTATTTGTAGCCATCTTAAACGGCTCACATGTAAGCCGTTTATTTTTTCTGGATTCTCACGCCCTGACGGGCTCAGAATGACGAGGGTAATGAGTTATATTGAAAGTCCGATTTGCTTTCGAACAGTTTTCATTTTTTCTTCCGCTCTTTTGCGGGCGATCTTTCCACCTTCTTCGAGGGTTTTTAGTACTTCTTCTTTGTTTGTTTCAAGCTCTTTTCTTCTTTTTCTCATTTCTCTCAAATAATCACTTATCACATCAGCAACATATTTTTTTATGTCAACATAACCAACTCCGCCGTTTTCAAACATTTCCCTAACTTCTTTGTCTTGCTCGCCAGTTGCAAAAAGTTTGAAAATTTTATACAAAGCATAATCATCCGGATTCTTTTTCTCATCTATTTCTTTTGAGTCCATTGGAATAGACATAATGATTTTTTCTGTTTCTTCTTCGGTTGCAAAAAGAGGGATTGTATTTTTGTATGATTTGCTCATTTTTTGCCCGTCTAAGCCAATAATTGTCTCTGTTTGCTCCAAAACTCTTTCTTTAGGTTCCTTAAATGTCTCACCATAACGATGATTAAACTTTCTTGCAATCTCCCGTGCTATTTCTAAATGCTGTCTTTGGTCTTTCCCAACAGGAACAATATCAGTATCCTGAATTAAAATATCAGCTGCCATCAAAACAGGATAATTAAATGTTCCAACATTTACTTCTTTATTTTTTGCCTCAGCATCTTTAAAAGCATGAGCTCTCATGAGATAAGGTATTGTCACAAGACAAGAAAAAATCCAACTTAATTCAGTAACCTGGGGTACATCTGATTGTTTGAATAAAACAACCTTATCCTTATAATCTCCCAAGATTGCCAAGTAATCTAAAGCTAAGTCCAAGCTATTTTCATCAATTTTTAAAGCCTTATCACTAGAAGTCATCGCATGATAATCAGCTATAAATAAATAGAATTCAGTGTCATCAGATGCTGATTTAACAGCATCCTCAAAATCCTGCTTAATTGCACCAAAATAATTTCCAATATGTGGCCGTCCAGTTGGTTTTATTCCTGTTAATACAATTTTTTTCATTTTTTGTTTCTTTTAAATTTTATTAGTACCTTTTCCCTGCTTCTAATATTGGTAATCCTGCTTCAGTTGGAATATAGATTACCTGCTGTTCGTTTGTTTTCAACCCATCAATCCAAAGGTATCTTAAATATTCTTCATTATTTCTTAAACTATCTCCGATAATTTTGTTTGCCTCAGCAACACCCTTGGCTCGCTCAATCTCAGCCTCAGCCCTCAAGATAGCCGATTCTTTCAAAGCTCTGGCTTCTTCAACAGCAATCTTCTTTTCCCACTCTTGTTGTCTTAAATTGGCTTGTCCGGCTAGATCTTGTTTATAAATTCTATATTTAGGAATTCCCCACATTGCGGTTAAAATAACTAATATAACAAGAATTACTAGGCTTATTATTATTTTTAAACTATGTGTATTATTATCCATATTTTTTGAAGTTAATTAATAATTAATTTCGCAATTTTACGTCCTAATTTGATTATTTTTTCTCCTTTCTCCATTGTATAAGTTGGGTCTTCAACGGCTTTATCATCCAATTTTACGGCTTTCTCGGTCACTTTTCGTCGTGCCTCTCCATTTGATTGAGTAAACCCAATTTGAGTCAACATATTCAAAATTCCTTCACCTTCTTTCACCTCAAACTCTTCAATATTCTCTGGAATTTCTTTTTTCTGGAATTGAGTTTTAAAATTTTCTTCTGCTTCCTTTGCTTGTTTTTCACCTTTTAATTTTTTTACAATCTCAAAAGCTAATTTCATTTTAGCGTCTCGGGGGTTATCTAGCTTCATCAATTCATCGATTTCATTCAGTGAAATCCTAGTACAACCAAGCAAAAGAGGTCTTATCATACCATCTGTTTGAGCCATAATTGCTCCGTATAACTCGTTCGAAGATAAATCAAGGAAAACACCTGTGTTATTAGATTTTGACATTAACTGACCGGTTTTTTCATCTTGAATCAAAATGGTTGAGACAACAAATTTTTCTTTATTTTTTAACTTTTTTAATAAAGTTCTTCCTGCCAACGCGTTGAAAATTTGATCAGTTCCACACAACTCAACATCAACATCCATTGCAACAGAATCATAACCTTGCATCAAAGGATACATAAATTCATGTAAATAAATAGGTTCTGATTGTATCATGTCGTTTTTATTCATTTCTGTCATTTTCTTACATTCAGGACAATTTGTTTTATTACCTGATAATTTTGCAGAATCAAAACTTTCTTTACTACCAAACTGAATACGTGAAGGAAATTTAAACTTACAATGACTACATATAAGAAGGGTATTTACCCCCTTCAAACCAGACATTCTTTCTTTGAACATTCCTCTTTCCAACATTTGTTGAACTGTAAAATTACTTGCAAGCTCCAAAACATCAGCAAAACTTAATTTACCGAGCCATTCAGAATTATACTTAACTTGAAAAGGATTTTCTTTATCGTCAAAAGGAGCAATAGTTTTAACTTGTTCTACCCAACCTTTAAAATTTTCGTCTACATCTTCCCTTGTTTGTTTAACCCTTGCTGAAGACTTATCGGTTGGATCACCAATCATTCCTGTAAAATCACCTATCAAAAAGATCACTTCATGACCAAGTTTTCGAAAATCTTCTAAAATCATTAATCCTTGAGAGTGCCCAAGATGTAAAGATTTAGCAGTTGGATCAAAACCTTGATAAAACCTTAGTTTTTCACCACTCAGTAATCTTTTTTTGAATTCTTCTTTGGTAGGAAGAAAATCAATTAAAACTCCTCTATCCAAAACTTCATCTATTTGTTTTTCGTCTGTTATTACTTTTGTCATATAACCAAGATTATAACACAAAAAATCGTGTGGAAAACACGATTTTTTTTGA
>CAYUZR010000038.1:4040-5353 GCA_964449555.1 uncultured Candidatus Saccharibacteria bacterium | reverse complement strand
TTATCTTCTTTTTTATACGAGCGAAACAGTAGGATAGAGATGATAAACGCTGTGATTATATAAATGATGTAAACACCAATTGAACCCATAATAGTTTTTGATTATTAATTTTACAACTTACTCACAATCTCTTTTGTTTTAGTTGAGTTTGTTTTCTTCTTTTTTGTTTCACTTGATGGAATTTCAATAAAGAAAGTTGAGCCTTTTCCTTTACCTTTTGATTCAGCCCAAATTTTACCCATATGTGCATTTATTATTTCTTTAGCTAGGTATAAACCAAGACCTGTTCCTTTTACGCTTTCGCCATTGGCGTTACCAAGTCGTTTGAATTTTTTAAAAAGATCTTCTTCGCTTCCTTTTGGAATTCCAATTCCTGTATCTGTTATTTTTATCAATATATTGTTTCCGACTTTAGATAAATCAACTTTAATTGAGCCGGCAGGTGTGTATTTAATTGAGTTGTCAATAATATTTGAGAAGACTTGGTGTATTTTTTCTGCATCGATATTAGCAATAAATTTTTTGGCTTTTGTAACAGAGAATGAAATAGCGAGTCCTTTTTGTTCTACTCTTGGTGTTATTTCGTTAATTACTTGCTTAAGAACTGGCTTAACATCTTTTGTAGAAAAAGTATATTCGATTTTTCCTCTTTCAATTCGAGATAGGTTTAGGAAATCATCAATAATCATTGCTAGAGATTGACTTGACTGAAAGAGTCTTCCAACAACTTCACCCACTTGTTTTGAAACAGGTCCATATGTTCCTTCTAAAATCATTGAAGAATATCCTTTTAGTGAGGCAATTGGAGTCCTAAGTTGATGAGAGGCAATAGACACAAATTCAGATTTTTGCTTATCTAGTTTTTTAAGCCTTTTGTTTACTTTTTTTAGATCATTGGCAAGTTCTTTGATTTTTTCTTTGTCATCTGCTTCTCTTATAATTCTGTTAATCAATAAAAAGCTAATAATTACAATAATTACAAACGATATAAGATTAATTAGAAAATCATTAAAGGTAGTAACTGTGACCAAATCCATCAAAGACATCACTGCTATCAAAAGAATCAGGATTTGAGTAAGAATCAGCTTAAAGTCCCAAAGATTGTATTTAATCACAGCAAAACCAGTCATAATTACAGTTGCAATAGTAGCGATAGGTCCAAACCAAATGAGGTTAAAGTTTCCAAGTGCGGGTAAAATCAAGTTTGTTGTTACTCCGACTACAGAGGTAATAAAAATACCTGCCAAGACATATCTTGTTTGAATCTTAATTACATTATCTCTTTCTCCGATATATTTTTTAAATAATTTTAC
>CAYUZR010000038.1:0-4005 GCA_964449555.1 uncultured Candidatus Saccharibacteria bacterium | reverse complement strand
GAAGAGAATAAAGAGCATACAATGGTCCAAGGACAACAACTTTCCCACTTGTTTGAATTTGAATAAAATCTTTAATAACCAAACCGGGTATTACAGTTATTAAAGATATTAAAATGTAGCTTCCTACAGTAATAAAAATTTGTGACTTTTTTAAATCTATTTTATTCTTTTCTTCGTTCAGTGTTGTTGCGAAGAAGAGAAAAGCAATAGGAATAAGTGCTGCACTTAAGTACATTATAGTTCCCGAAATTTTTGTGTAGATGTTTATTACACTAATACCTTCGAAAGTTGCGAGACTTAGTGCCCAAAATGATGCACTGATAATCAGCAGAGAAAAAAATGGTCCGTCTTTTGTTTTTTTTCCGTAACTTCTAATAAAAACCAAAATACCAAAAGTTAGGTTTAAAAACCCAGCAATGATAAGTAGAATACTTTCTAGAGGTATATTCATACTAAAATTATATCAATAAAATTTTATAAATACTACATTAATAAACCCTTTTATTTTGTTTGTTTTGTTTATATAATGAAATTAAATGAATGAAAGTGTAACAATATCAATATTTAAAACTCATATTAACAGGTTGGGTATCATTCGTGTGGTAATAGGCAGTTTTTTTATGTATACAACATTTCCACTTTTCTTAATGATTCATATCACAATAACAATAATTTGTTATAAGTTATTTTTACAACCTCTTCTTAGTCTCCCATACTTAAATCCAAAAAAATACATTGTTCTTGATCGGTTTAATGTAGATGGGTTGGGATGGTTTGATCGGCTTAACTGTCTTTTCTGTGATTATGCTAATGGGGTAACACTTTTGTTTCATGAAGAAATTGATCAAGTAGCTAACAGCACAAAAAAAATATCTTTTCTCAAAAAAGTTTTTATCATTATTCTTATTATACCCCTGACTTTGTTTTTTGTTTTAGGGATGTTGATTGGATCTATACCGACGAAATTTATTGTGAGTGCACTTGGTTTTCATCGTGCATCTGTCAGACGAATTAAGCAAGAAATAATTGAAAATAATTATGCTAGTCAACACCCACCACTTGCTTGGAAAATTATTAGGTTGTACAAAATCAATGCAAAAATTTTATTCTATAATTTAGAACAAATTGAGTCAGCTTGGTGTCCCA
The DNA here is from genome assembly GCA_964449555.1 of uncultured Candidatus Saccharibacteria bacterium. GTDB lineage: Bacteria > Patescibacteriota > Minisyncoccia > Phycocordibacterales > UBA12079 > UBA12079. Next base: position 2,859 of record CAYUZR010000038.1, on the reverse strand, counting down.
TAAAACACCTTGAAAGAGAAGGCCGGGTGTTTCCTGTTCAACACACAAATTTTATTGATAGCACAAACTTAGATAGAGTAAAAGAAATCTTAAAAGAAAGGGGAACATTATCAAAAAAACTTCCTAAAATTCAAGGAAGTAAGGGTGATAGTGAACAAAATTAAACACTCATATGGTTATAAATTTTTAATTTTATTCATTATCTCCTCGGTAACTTTTTTATGGTAATCATAACTCAGTTTTTTATTTGTGTCTGAAAAAAAGTTTTGTGGATACATAGGTTCACCAATGTGTATAGTTATCCTCCGTCTTTTAATGGAAAATAATTTTATACCAAATGTTCCTCGAATTCTCATTGGTATAACAGGACTCTTTGTTTTTTGAGATAATACTGATATACCAATTTTACCTTCTTGAATTTTTCCTGTTGGACTTTTTTTACCCTCAGGAAACATACAAACAACTCTCTTATCTCTTAAAATTTGGAGATTATGCTTGAGTTTTTTATCAAAATTCAAGCTTTTTTTATCTCTATATGCGGGGAAGCTTCCAAAATATTTTGCAACTCTGCTAAACAACCTAACAAATAAATCACTCTGATCGTTTCTATACATTTCTTGAGTAGAGCCTACCCAGAAAATTGGTTTTAACTTAGAAAAGTTAGAAAGGATATGAGAGAAAAAAAGAGAATCAATATCATGGTTGTGGTTAATGGCTATTATAAGATTCTGTGGATTTTTTTCAAATTTTTTCAAATTCTTTTTGCCGAATATTTCTATGTCAAAGAGGATTTTAAAAAGCAACCAAAAAGGTGGCCATATTATAAACTGTGTTATGGTTGGTAAAACCCAATAACTCTTGGACATTTTCATATACCGGACATCTCGTATATGATTTTTGTTAACTGTATCCATGATTATGTTGATATTATGTCCGAAATAACTTTATAGGTCAATTAGTTTTCTTTAAAATATAATTACTTAGTTGCAATCATTATTGTGTGTATTTTTAAGGGTTCATAAAATGTTTTTATTTTATCCTCCTCAAAACCAGCTTTCATTGCTAATTTTTTTAATGTATTACCGTCTCTATATATCATTCTCCAATCAATGAAATTTGTCACAAATTTTCTTTCGTTGTTATCGTCAATATTTGCTGTGATAAAAACACCTTTGTGTTGGAGATTTTCATAAATGATTTTAAAAATATCAACGGTTTTTTCATCGTCAAAATAATCTAGTAATCCCACCATTTCTATTATGTCTAGATTTTGGCAATATTTTGGAAAATTACTGGCTGTATCAGTATGCCAGTTAAAAACAAAGTTATTATCAAAATTTATTTCATCAACTTTTTCTTTACTATAATCTAATGCGTGAGGATTTTTATCTAAAAAATTAGCATAGATTTTTCTGTTTTGAGGTACATAAAGATTTGCAATTGTTTCTATAATAGCTCGAGCTGATCCTGAGGCAATACTCAGTATCTTCAAGTCATTTCCATTGTTTAATACTTTTTGTCCTGCACCATTAAGCTCTCTCTTTACTGCTCGTAATCTATTTCTCACAGCCTTTGTGTTATTTATGTTAAACCATACAGCCCTAAAAAACTTCTTTTTTAAACTATTTTTTTCCCTGTGATTATGCCCATGTTTATACATAACTTCTAGGGCGTTATGTGAGGCTTTATCATCCATTACGACTTTGGCAGACTTATGTGTTCTTCTTACTGTATCTCTCAAGCTTTGAGGAAGACTGTTTAATATCGGTATAAAAAAGAACTTTAAAATTTTTTCTGCAATATTATTTGTTTCATAATCTAAGTTGTGATCATTATCGATATAAACACTTCTTTTATTAACCTCATCACTTGAGATATCCTTACTACTCATTTTTTGTTTTTTAATTGTTTAAGTTATTAATTTATACTTAAAAGTATAGCTTTTATTGTTTTTTATTGCAAAAAGAAGGTTTTGGAAATTTTTCTTGACAACCTTATTGATTTTGTTATCATTTAAATAGAGTTCTGCAATAATGTAGATTCTGTCCTTTGGGCAATTTGCCCGTTTATCTTAATATTTTGAAAACAAAAGGAGGTGAAAGATGAGAATTCATAACCCTAATCTAATTTTCTCAAACAATTCTCTTTTGCTACTTAGACACGGAACAGACATTCCTGTTTTATGTTCAGATCTAAATCCACCTTTAGACCCTCGGTTTAAAGATGAATTTCAAGAGCTTGTTTCTGAGGTTAGACTAATTTGCTCACAAAAAGATAATATTCGGTTATCGTATAGCAATCGATTAAGAGGAAAGCAGTCAGCAGAAATGCTGATTTCTGGACTCGGGAAAAAAAAATCAATCAAGGTGTGTGAAAGTGATAAAATACGTGAAGTATATCACGGTCATTTTAAAATTATTAATCATACGCAGGGTGAAAAATACCCACCCTTGGTTGATGCATGGAAACTTTGGGCAGAAGCTCTTGCAGAAATGGATATAGATTATCGTTATGGCAATCCAGTCAGGAAAGGTAAAAATTCTTACCCTAGATTAAACGGAATTTTCACTAAGTTTGGAGAAAATCATAGAGAATTCACAATTCGTTTATACTCTTTCTTGGTTGATCTTATCAATCTTTATCACTCCAACAGTAGTAATTTATTTAATATCGTTATTGCTCATCAGGCAACATTATCCAGAATTCAGCGAGTTTTCAATGCTTTGTTTGAAATGAGAAGAGTTCCTTTGCCCGGGAAGTTAGTTTTGGAGATAGAAAGATCTAGCTCTAGGATTAATATTGAAGAATCCCATGGTGTTATTGTTAGATTTCCTCCAAGAGAACTTTCTATTAATGTAT
>CAYUZR010000037.1:0-5434 GCA_964449555.1 uncultured Candidatus Saccharibacteria bacterium | reverse complement strand
AATCTGTGGAGACCCGATTACATCAATTTTATTCTCCATCACAATTATCGGATACGCATCGTTTAGAGCATATTGCGCCATCTCGTTTAAAATCGCCATCTCCCCTACTTTATCAACAAGTACATTCTCAGGGATTTTACTTCCAGGCCGGAAACCATCTATTTTAATATTTTTACTCAAATCCTTAAGAGCCTTTTCTTTGTGCTTACCCCAAACATCAAAAGAAATTGATCCTGTAATTTCAACTGTTGAATCTTCTTTTTTATCTATTTTTATATCTTGCATAAATTAAATTTTAAAATTAGTAATTCAAACTTCAATCGAAATTTGAAATTCAAAATTAAAAATTCAAATCGAATAAAGCGAGATGCAAATATCTTATCTAAAACTATCCCAAAAGTCTACCGGTAAGCCTTGCTTACCTTTTTATAATTGATATAATTTTAATATTATGGGAATTAGAAATATACAATTTATTGAAAAAGAATACTATCATATATATAACAGAGGAGTAGATAAAAGAATTATTTTTAATGAAAAAAGAGATTACTTACGTTTTGCAACCTTACTCTATCTATGTAATTCAACTGAGAATGTATCAATAACCGATTGCTTTGAAAAAGGTATAAATTTTAAAGATCTCTTAAATTTAAAAAGAAAAAAGACTTTAGTTGAAATAGGAGCATGGTGTTTAATGCCAAATCATTTTCACCTACTTATTCGTGAAAGAGGAGACGGCAACATTAGTGTTTTTATGCAAAAATTAGCCACGGCTTACTCTAAATATTACAATAATAAAAATGAGAGGACTGGTTCTTTATTCGAAGGAAAATTTAAGGCCAAACACATAGACAATAACAATTATTTAAAATATATGTTTGCTTATATCAATCTAAATCCTGTAAAATTAATTGATTCCGAATGGAAAGAGAGCAAAATAAAAAACCAAGATAAAACAAGGGTTTTCTTAAAAAAATATAAATACTCAAGCTACCCCGATCTTATCGGAGAAAGTAGAATTGAAAATAAAATACTAAATACAAAAAATTTTCCAAAATATTTTGAAACCTTTGAAGAATTTAAAAAATTTATTGCTGACTGGTTAAATTCTGATGAAAAGTAAGCAAGGCTTACTTTTTTAAGAGGAGGTAAGAAAAAACTCCCGAACCGTATGTTTTGTTACGGTAAGGGAGTTTTTTTGTAATCAACAAAGAAGTTCACCAATTTTTAAAATTATAATTCGGCTTCGATATCTTTAAGCTCAGCATCCAACCCCTCCAAATCAACATCGTCCAAAATCTGATCAATTTCATCTACTGTTGCATCTGCGGGTACATTAGTCTCAGCAACAATCTCTTCACTAATTTGATCATCACTATCAATTCTTTGCCCCCAGAAGTACAATCCTCCAATTATTATAATTATAACTACTATAATAATTCCAATAATTGCTCCGACTGATGTTTTTTGACCCCCCATCTCTGGTTGTTGAGTTGGTTGCTCTGTTGGTTCTTGTGTTGGTTGTTCTTGTTGCATCCCTTGTCCTGCAGGGTTTGGGTTACTATTTCCTCCCATTTGAGGATTATTCATTTGATTATCCATAATATTTTACTTATGAGCGAAGCGAATTAGAAAAATATTACCCAGCTAGACTTTTAAAACCTGGGTTTTAAAAATGTAGTTGTGGTTTATTTATCTAATCACACACTCTATATATTTGTTAATTTTTAATTCTTTACTGAGTTTCCTCAGTTGTTGTTGCTTGGTCATCATCCGAGCCATCTTCATCATCATTTCCATCACCAGAATCACTTGAACTAGTTTCACTATCTACCTTCACAGAAGCCTTAATTTTAATGATTACATCTCTCAAAGCCTTGTGGGCAGACCTAACCGAACCCTTAGCTGAAGCAATTAAGATTTTTACTTCTTGCCAAACAGACCTAGGATTATCTGAATCAATCATTGTTTCTACTTCCTCTTTAACTTGAGCAATTTGATCTAAAGCCGTATTTATATACTCATCTACAACAGGTAAAAGAGCTTTTGCTTCACTCAAATCAATACCTTTTTCTTCCATTTTTTCAATATGAGCTTGGATTCGTTCTTTAGCCGAACCAATTCTTGCCACAGCCCGATAATACCTATCTATCATCTTTTCAACAGAAGCTCTTATTCTCTCTTTATGTCTCGCAGCAAGTCTTTCTTTCACTTCTCCAACCTTAGCCTTTACTGTAGTTGCCACTGCACCCGTATATTGATTTTTAAGACCTCGTAATTGTTTGTTATATTTATCTCTCAAAGTTGATCCTTGAGGATTATTTTGATTTGGATTAACTACAGGAACGGTTCCTGTCGCCTTTACCGGTACCGCCATAAGAGTTGGTACTGGTTTAACAATTTCAGCAGAAGCAACAGCAATTCCTACAAATAAAAATGAGGTTAGTCCAAACATTATAATTGTTCTTTTCATATAATTCTTTATATAGACTAATAAATTTGTTATTTTTAAATAAAATTAAACTGTCAACGAGCAAAACAAACATCCAGAACACATAGATGTCGTCGCTTACTACCCTTATTATACTACTATAATAAATAAATCAAAAGATAAATGTTAATAAAGATACAAAAACAAAAATATATTAAACTCTAATCTTAATAATAAATATGAACCATCAGTTATCTTCATATTGGACTTTTTTATGTTTATCAGGTATTATTTAGATATTATTGATTTAAAACAAGATAGAAATTCCTTTTAGACAGACATTATAGAAAACGTAAAAGATTTTTTTGAAGATTATGCTAACCAAAATTCTAAACATAATTACAATAAAACACTCAACCAACATCTAGAAACTACTTTTCTAAGCGGAATTTCTCTATACGCTTATGGGATCATTACAAATATTAGTACTTTTCACTGCCCTAGCTGGGTTAGGTGGAGTTGTGCTTGGTTACTTTATAAGATGGGCTCTTACCTTTGGTAAAAAAGGATCAGCTGAATTGAAAATTCAGCAAATGGTGCTTGATGCCGAAAAAGATGCTAAAAAAGTAATTTCAGAGGCTGAACACAAAGCCAATAAAATAGAACAAGAAGCAAAAAAAGAAGAAAAAGAGAAAATAGGTCAATTTAAGAAAACAGAGGAGAGATTAATCAAAAAAGAAGAGCTACTTGATAAACGACAATCTGAAGTTAGGAAGGAAGAGGGTGAATTAAAAAATAAAGTTGAAAAAATTGAGAAAAGTAAAGAAAAACTAGATCAACTTAAAAATCAAAAAGAAAAAAAGTTAGAAGAAATTGCTGGAATTAATAAAGAAGAAGCAAAAAAACTTCTTCTAGAAGCTGTCGAAAAAAATAGTGAAGAAGATTTTGCTGTGCGAATGCAAAAACTAGAAATGTTAGGCGAAGAAAAACTAGAAAAAAAAGCACAAGAAATTCTAACATCATCCATCCACCGATTAGGTAACTCAGTTGCTTCTGATGTTCTTTCAACTACCATCTCAATCCCCTCAGACGACATAAAAGGAAAAATTATTGGTAAGGAAGGAAAAAATATTCGTGCTTTTGAAAAAGTTACTGGCGTAGAATTAATTGTAGATGATACACCAGGAGCTATTACAATTTCCTCATTTGACCCAATCAGGAGACAAGTTGCTAGAGTAACATTAGAAGATCTTATTATTGATGGAAGGATTCAGCCTGCTCGAATTGAAAAATTTGCCGAAGAAGCAAAAGCAAAAATCAATAAAATCACCAAAGAAAAAGGTGAGCAAGCTGTTTACGAATGCGGTATTTACAATTTGGATCCAAGAATTATTTCAATTCTTGGTCGTTTACATTTTCGAACCAGTTATGGACAGAATGTTTTACAACACTCAATTGAAATGTCTCACATTGCTGGAATGCTAGCTGGAGAGTTAGGAGCAAATATCGAAGTTGCCAAAGCAGCTGCCCTTGTTCACGACATCGGAAAGGCTGTTGACCATGAAGTTCAAGGAACTCATATTGAAATTGGAAAGAGAATCCTCCAGAAATTTGGCTCAAACGAAGATATTATTAAGGCTATGGAATCTCACCACGAAGACACTCCATTCACCAGTATCGAATCTGTTATTGTCCAAGTAGCTGACTCAATCTCTGGAGGACGACCAGGGGCAAGAAGGGATACAGTTGAAAATTATCTAAAACGATTAGAAGAACTAGAATCAATTGCTAATTCATTTGAAGGAATTAGCAAATCATACGCCTTACAAGCTGGACGAGAAATTAGAATCTTTGTTCGGCCTGATGATGTTTCAGATATTGAAGCTAAAGGGTTAGCTCGTGATATTGCACTTAAAATTGAGAAAGATTTGAAATATCCAGGAGAAATCAAAGTGAATGTTATACGTGAATCCAAAGCCATCGAGTACGCGAGATAATCCAGTAGTCCGGCTACTGTGAGGTTTAGAAAAAATAATGAATTTTCTAAAATAAAACACCTGAAGTCCGATAGGACGAGGGTGTTTTGTTTTTAAAGAAAATTCTATTATTTTTCAAAACTGAACGAGTAACCGGACTACTAGGATTATCGTGCAGGTTTAAGATATAATATTATTTTCATCCAATTTTGAAATCATCCTATTTTTTAAAAAAGCCAGTTCGCTCCGCGAACTGGCTTTTTAATTTGTTTATCGTGCATATGATTTAAGAAAACATTATACTTAAATCATATCTCAAATATCATCTAAATTTAAAACTATCAAATAAACTCAATAAATCCAAAACTAACCACATTAATTTAAACTAGTTGCATAAAATAAGGGTTATGCTATATAATAAGCAGTATGTTAGGTCGTTTTATTAACTTTGAATTTTAAAAAATTCAAAAATTAAAATAGATAATTAAAAAACTATGAATAAAGTAGCATTAGCAGAAGCTATCCAAGAAACTATTGGAGGAACAAAAGCTGACGCTGAAAGAACTGTTTCAGCTGTGTTTGATACAATTGCTGGAGAACTTACAAAAGGTGAGGATGTTTCAATCGCTGGATTCGGTATTTTCACAGCAAAAATGAGAGCTGCGCGAACAGCAAGAAATCCTCGAACAGGTGAACCTATTCAGGTTCCAGCTATGAAAGTTGCAAAATTCAAAGTAAGTAAGACTTTGAAAGACGCAGTTAGAGGAAACGCTTAGTCCTCTTCCCACTTAATAAAAAGCCTTTGAGCAGAGCTCAAAGGCTTTTTATTTGTAAAAACAACTAAATCATATTACTATAAAATAAATGTTAGATTATTTAACTCATATTTTCATAGGTGTTGTGCAAGGCTTAACTGAATTTTTACCTGTTTCTTCATCAGGGCATACTTTTTTGTTAAAATACTTTTTTGAAATAGAAATAGGTTTGGTTTTTGAAGCTTGGTTTCATTTAGCTTCTTTACTGGCAG
>CAYUZR010000036.1:0-5474 GCA_964449555.1 uncultured Candidatus Saccharibacteria bacterium | reverse complement strand
TTCAATCATCAGCCGGAACTTCAGCCCTAAACATAGCTTCATCAACCGGAGCAAGTATGCTATATGTTGATGAGAGAGGAAGGGTTGGTATTGGAACATCAGAACCTGGTGGATCAGCACCTAATGATTTATTCCACATATCTGGCTCGTCTGACGGTGGTTCAGTTAGATCAAAACTTGTAAATATGTTTGGAGAAGCTTCTTCTATAGATGAAGCTGTGCAATTAGTATTCCAACTTTCGGGAGATGGAAGTACTATTTCACCTGCGGGTACAATCAAAGTTGGAAAAGAGGCAGACTATATTGGTGTTAATCAAGATAGTTTTATGATGTTCCAAACAACTTTGAATGGAAATAACAACGAACATCTAAGAATAACCAGTACTGGTAATATTGGAATAGGAACAACAACACCATGGAGGACTTTATCAGTAAACGGAACAGCAGCTTTCACATCATTAACTAACGATGGAACAGGTTACTATGCTTGTATATCAACAAGCGGAGAATTAGCAACATCAACAACAGCTTGTGGAGCTTCATCACAAAGATATAAGGAAAATATTCAATCTTTAACTTACGGTATAGACGAAGTATTACAATTAGAACCAGTCTTGTTTGATTGGAAAGAAAATTTCATCAAAAATGGAACAAAACAAATTGGATTTATTGCAGAAGAGGTTGAATCAATTATTCCAGAAGTTATTGGTTACAATAATAAAGGAGAGGTTATGAATTTGGATTATCCTAAACTTACTGCTGTAATAATAAGTGCGGTTAAAACAATTTGGGAGAAAGTAACAGAGAATACAGAGAAAATAGCAGAGTTATTTGACTGGAAGAGTAATAAAGATATGCAAATAGCTTCTCTTGAATCACGAATTTCTGAACTCGAATCCCTTCTAACCCCAGGATCATCAGCCGTTTCAACACCAGCACAATTAGTAGCACCAACCCTAACCATCACCGGAAACAACCCATCTCAAATAGAACTAAACTCAACCTACATAGATATGGGAGCAACAGCTCAAGATTCACAAGGAAACGACCTAAGTGTTAATGTTTCTGTAATAAATAATGAAATAACTACACAAGAAAACATAAATATAAATGAAATAAGTCTAAACACAGCCAATTCTACTGAATACACCATTATTTACTCAACAACAGACCAAAACAACCAAACAACTTCAACAACCAGAACAGTTATTGTAGGAGAAGGAATAATTGAAGAACAAGAAGAAACAGCTTCTTCTACTCCTGAAATTCAAGAATCTGAACCTGTTTGTGACGAAAACAATCTAAACTTATGTAATCAAACAGAATGTGAAGAAATTCCTGCTTATTGGTATGAAAACACTTGTAATCTAACAGAACAAGAACAACCAGAACAATCTACTACAACACCAGAAACAATCCAAGAAACTGCTACTAGTACAGAGGTGGTTGGGTAATCAAAACAAATCTACAGTAGCAAGGCTACTGTAGATAATTCTATGGGAACAAGAAATATACAATTTGAAAACGAAGCCTATTATCACATTTATAATAGGGGTGTAGATAAAAGAAAAGTCTTTACTGAAAAAAACGACATATGGAGATTTGTGAAAGGGGTTTTACTTTTTAACAGATTAAAACCAATTGGTAGTATTCGTGATGAACTCGGTGAAAATCTAATCTACAGTAGCAAGGCTACTGTAGATTTTGGTGAGCTAACTAAACTGAGTGGAGAATTAGTTAAAATAGTTGCTATTTGTTTAAATCCGAATCATTTTCATATTTTAGTTAAACAAATTTCAGACAATGGTATAAGTAAATTTATGCATAAATTAGGTTACGGGTATACAAGATATTTTAATGAAAAAAATAACAGATCTGGCTCACTTTTTCAGGGTAAATTCAAGGCAAAATTTATCGATAATGATGATATTTTAGCTTATGTAAGTGCTTATATAAATCTAAATTATGAAATACATGGAATTAAAGGTGATGATAAAAATTTAGTGTTTTCAAGCTGGAGTGAGTATTGTGGTGAAAATAAAGTTCTGAATATTTGTGACGACAAAAATGTTGTCTTAAAGCAATTTAAAAATAAAGAAGAATATAAAAAATTTGTTAAAAATGTGGTGAAAGAATCCAAAGAATCTAAATCAAGGAGAAAAAAAGAATTACAAGAGACAAAAAAAGAAGTTAGGGAAGTTTGGAAAGAAAAACAGAAATATTACTTGGAATAACTTAAACACAATCTACAGTAGCCTTGCTACTGTAGATTGTGTTTTTGATAATCTAATATACAATTATATGTATTATGCATAACAAAAAACAAACATATATATTTATTGGTCGTTCTGGGTGTGGAAAAGGAACTCAGATTGATTTATTAGCAGAAAAATTAAAAAAAGATAGTTCTGAAATTGGAATAAATCATATTAGTTTGGGGCAGGATTTAAGAAAGTTTTGGGAAGGTGATACTTACACTCATAAATTGTCGAAAGAAATTCTTGAAGCAGGTGAACTACAACCTGAATTTTTGGTCGTTTATCTGTGGGGTAAAGATTTGATCGAAGATATGAATGAAAAAGATCATCTTATATTAGATGGAACACCTCGTCGATTAAACGAAGCAGAAGTTCTTGATTCAGCTATTCGATTCTATAAAAGAGAAAATCCTACAGTTATTTATTTAAATGTTTCTAGACAATGGTCAACTGACAGACTTTTAGGAAGGGGAAGGCATGATGATGATTTAGAGCAGATCAACAAAAGATTAGATTGGTTTGATGAAGATGTAACGCCGGCAGTAGAGTATTTAAAAAATAATTCAACATATAATTTTCTTAATATAAATGGAGAGCAAACTATTGAAGAAGTTTTTGAAGAAATGGTAGAAAAAATCGGTTTATAATTTTTGATTATTAAAAAAGTATCATACTTGTATGATACTTTTTTAAATCTTTTGACTTTACAAACTTTTAACTTTATACTGCTATGTATGATTTATACAGAAAATGAAATAAGTATTTTAAGAGAAGGTGGAAAAAGACTTGCGGTTATTTTAAATAAAATTGCCGAGAAGGTTATTTCCGGTGCAAAAGTTTCTGACCTAAATAGATATGCAGAGGAACTTATTCAGAAAGGAGGAGATAAACCTGCTTTTTTAGGTTATCAACCTAATAGTGCTAGTTTCCCTTATCCTGCTAGTCTTTGTGTTTCTGTTAATGATGAAATCGTTCATGGTATTTCGAATAGTAATGGAAGGGGTTTAGAAGAGGGTGATATTGTTGGAATTGATCTTGGATTGATACATAAAGGGCTTGTTACAGATATGGCGGTGACTATTGGTGTAGGCGAAATTGATGAAACCGCCAAAAAACTTATTGAAAATACTAAGCAAGCTCTTTATGAAGGAGTGAAGGCAGTAAAAGTTGGAAATACAACTGGTGATATTGGATTTGCAATTGAAAGTTTTGCTAAAAATACAGGTTTTGGGATTGTTGATGAATTAGGTGGGCATGGTGTTGGAAAGAGTGTTCATGAAGAACCATTTATTCCAAATATAGGAAGAAAAGGGGAGGGGGAAAAACTAGAAGAAGGGTTGGTTATTGCTCTTGAACCTATGTTGAATGAAGGGTCGAAAGATATTGTTTTGGCTGAAGATGGTTATACTTTTAAAACAGCTGATGGAACAAGGAGTGCTCATTTTGAACACACTGTTTTAGTAACAGAAGATAGGGCTGAAATTTTAACTAAAATTTAAGATTATAGATATATTGAAAATTTATAAATAAAAAAGTCGATAGTGAAACTATCGACTTGATTTTATAAAGGATTTAAAAAGAAAAACTTTTTTTCTTGATCTAAAACAGAGTAATGAACAGTTCTACCTAAATGATCTTGGACAGGTGATTTATCGAAACAATGAAGTTGTCCGCAAAGTACTTTATTACAGTACACATAACAACCATTTCTCCAAGTCACATAATTTTTTTTATCTGTATAGACTACCTCACCTGGGCAGTGTAAATTACTTCAATTAAATTTTCTCATTTATTTTTCTCTCAAATTATTTTTTAGAATATACTAATTGTTATTTTCTAATTTTAAGAATATCATGTAAATTAATAGAATTCAATTATGCAAAAAGAAATCTGGGAAAAAGAATATAGAGATTCAAAATTAATCACTGGATATGATAAACCTCAAGCTTTTTTTCTAAAATTTCTAAAAAACCTTAAAAAAGGTAAAACCTACAGTAACCGGAGCATTGTAGGATTTGGTGGGTTTAAAGTGTTGGATTTAGGGTCAGGGATGGGTAGGAATGCTAATTATTTGGCTCAAAGAGATGCTGACGTGGTTGGTTTAGAGATCTCTGATACTGCGCTTGGTATTGCTCGAAATAGGGCAAAAAAGTTAAATATTTCTGTTAATTATTTAAAACAAAATATAGGGTCTAAATATCCTTTTGAAGATGAAAGTTTTGACTTGGTTGTGGATGTCACATCATCAAATTCTTTAAACGAAAAAGAAAGAAAAATTTATTTAAAAGAAGTGAATAGAGTTTTAAAAAAAGATGGAACTTTTTTTGTTAGAACTTTGTGTAAAGATGGAGATAAGAATGTAAAATATTTATTAAAAAATAATCCGAGTGAAGAAAAAGACACTTACATAATGCCAATAACAAATTTAGTGGAAAGAGTTTTTTCAGAAAAAGATTTTAATGATATTTATTCAAAATATTTTGAAATTTTAGATTTAAAAAAGACTGAAAGTTATTCGACTGTAGGCGGAAGGATTTTTAAGAGAAAATTTTGGTTGGCGATAATGAAAAAAGCTAAATAACTTATAAGCAAGGCTTATAAGTTGTAAGATTGGTTTTGTTTTATTGTTGTGTTAATATTGTCTCTAATTATTTAAAAATTATTAATTTAAAAAACTAGAATATGATAAAAGAAAGAAGTTTAATTTTGTTAAAACCTGATGTCATTGCTCGAGGACTTATTGGAGAAATTATATCTCGGTTTGAAAAAGTTGGCCTAAAAATCGTAGCGATGAAGATGGAAGATACAAGAATTGATATTGCAAAAATTCATTACGAAAAAGATGATGAATGGTTGATTGAAGTGGGGAAAAGACTAATCGAAAAAAAAGATCTTGGACCTGACGAAGATCCCAAAAAATATGGGCAGGAGGTGTGTGATCAGTTATCTCAAGACTTAACCATCTACCCAATTGTGGCAATGGTTTTGGAGGGGCACGATACAGTTAAGCTTGTCAGAAAAATGGTTGGAGAAACTTCACCAGAGGACTCAGCACCAGGAACAATCCGAGGCGATCTGGCAAAAGAACAGGAACTGCCAAGAAACATGATTCACGCTTCTGACTCGCCTGAGAGCGCGGAAAGGGAGATTAGAATATTTTTTGAAGAGAGTGAGATTGTTAATTAATAGCTAATTAAGATAAATCTATAAAAGTAT
>CAYUZR010000035.1:0-5700 GCA_964449555.1 uncultured Candidatus Saccharibacteria bacterium | reverse complement strand
CCTCTGAAAGCATCTAAGAGGGAAGCCAACTTCAAGATTAGGAATCATTTAAGAATCCTGAGAGATGATCAGGTGATAGGCTCTAAGTGTAAGCACAGTAATGTGTTCAGCTGAGGAGTACTAATTCATCGTTATTTCTTATCAGGAATTTAAAGAATACAATTTTTTGTGACGATAATGTTTATCTACAGATCTAAAAATTTAATTCGAAAAATTAAATTTTTAGATCTTTTGACCCTCTACACCTTTTAAATTATAGTTTCGCAACAAGGTTTTGTATGATAAGTTTTGTGAGGTATAAACGAAAGTGTTGCTACAAAAATTTTTTAATTTCAATAATAATTTAAAAGGTGTGGGGGTTTGAGAATTAAAAATGGGTTTTAAATCCAAAATATAGTGTTGGGGAGTCGTCAAGTGGCTAAGGCATCTGACCGTAAATCTGACATGCATAGGTTCGAATCCTATCTCCCCAGCCATTTGTTCTTTAGAATTGGGTAAAGCCGACAGAAAAACCAATAGTCTTAACATCTAGACTGGAGGAACTTCGTTCAAAAGACGTAAGTTTGCATTTTGCATTTTTCAACAAGTTGTTCACCAATACAGCTTGTGTCGGCTAAACCCAACCATTTTTAAAGTTTTGCGAGCGGGTATAGCTCAGTGGTAGAGTGCTGTCTTTATTGACAGAAGTCGGGAGTTCAAATCTCCTTACCCGTTCCAAGATTGTAACGGGGGCAAAAATTTATATATACTACAAACCCTAGTCCGTTCAGCGGATACATACTAGATAAGGTAGCTCTGGATTTTTGCCTTCCGACCATTTTGAGGAAAAATCACTGTCCCGACTTAGGTTGGGAAACTATAACCGAAAGGCTTTCGAACAACTGGTGATTTTTCCTCACTCTTTTTTAGTTCTCAAAAATAGATATTCAGTTTTTAAAATTAAAAAGAAACATATTGTGTTGGTGCTTTGTCGGAAGGGCTTTCGTTTTACAAAATATTTAAAACCTAAATTTTAAATACTTTGTAAAACGAAAGAATTTGAATACCCGTTCTATACTGCTCGCCAATTATCAATTTGTTAAAAACAAAAAACTTAAAATTGAATATTTAGTGTTGGTGTTTTGTCGGAAAGGGTACACCCGTTCTCATTTCGAACACGGAAGTTAAGCTTTCTTGAACCGATGATACTCTTTGATGGGGAAAGTAGGTAGACGCCAACACTAAATATTCAATTTTAAGTTTTTTATTTTATTTTTAAGGATAATTCGGCAAGTTCCGCACACGGCAGTTAAGCCTTCTAGAACCGATGATACTCTTTTATGGGGAAAGTAGGTAGACGCCAACATAAAGTGTTTTTTATTTTGTAAAAAAGAGCACTCTTTTATCGGGGAGATAGGTAGCTTCGGCGTTCGGGGCTATTTTTAAACTTCATTTCTACTAAAACTTACAAATTTCATCTGCGACTTTAAGAAAAAATTTAGCCTATGCTCAGGCATAAGCAAAATTTTTTCTTTTCGTCTCGATTGAAATTTGTAAATTTTACTGACGAAAGCAAGTTTAAAAACAACCCCTTAGTCGGAGAAATAACAACATTAAGTATTTTAGTTTTTTATTTTTTATCTCGAAAAAAGACAATTTTTCAACGGCTCATACATGAGCCGTTGAAATTTTGTTGTCCAAAAATGGCTTTGTTGAGCCACCTAAACGGCTCACACATGAGCCTTTTAAATTTTCAGCATTAAGAACACTATGGTGTCCTTAATGCTGAAAAATATTCTAGTTAACCTTTAAATCTTGCTTTCGAAGGTATTGTGTGGTATTCTCAAGACAGAAAATAAATGGTAAACAAAAAATAAATTTAGAAAAAAAAGGGGTAGTTCGTGAATATTCCAAATATTGTAGATTCATTGAGCGAGAAGATTGCTGTCAGGACAAAAAAATTTGTTCAAACACGATTGGGTAAATTGTTTTTAGGTTTGGTTTTGTTGGGACCCATAACTTTTATTCCAACAGCTTGGGCAGCTTGGACAGATCCTAATATTGATTCTTTGCGCACTTTGACTTGGCCTTTGATGGTTGTTGTTAATTCAAGCGCAACCTTGGGTGTTATGCATAAAGGTTCCTGGGAAATGAGATTGGTAATGATGGTTTGGATTGTCATGATGCTTTCCATCTGTTTGGCTTTGCTAGTTCGTTAAAGAATAAAATTTATGTACACAAAGACTACTGTTTTTAATAGTAGTCTTTTTTCTTACAAAAAACATATTTTTTTGTTATTATTTAAGTCAAGTATTTAGAAATTCGAAATTAGTAATTAGAAATTTAAAATTTTTGTAAAAAATTTTTATGTCTTGGTCATCAAAAAGAAAAACAACTTATTTAGGTAGTTTCGCAGTTATTGTTTTGGTTATTGCTGTAGTAATTTATTTTTTATATTTTTATGAAGCTCCTAATTGTGAAGATGGAATTCAAAATCAAAATGAAAGTGGAATTGACTGTGGGGGTGTTTGCTCAAAAGTTTGCTCGTTTCAAGCAATTGATCCAGTTGTCCTTTGGAGTCGTATAATGAAAGTTGCTGATGGTGTTTACAATGTTATTGCTCTGGTAGAAAATCCAAATCCAAAAACACAAGCAAAAGATGTTGAATATTCTTTTAAGCTTTACGATGAAAATAGCATTTTGATAAGTGAAAGACTGGGTAAGGTGGATATTTTACCTAGGAGTATTTTTCCAATTTTTGAAGGTGGTATATTTGTACAAAACAGAATTCCAGCAAGATCTCCTTTTTTTGAATTTACATCTGAATTTGATTGGAATAGAATATCAGATGAACGACCTGAATTAATTGTTACAAATAAAAATTTAACTCAAAATGAAAAAGGATCTCAATTAGAAGCAACAATAGAAAATGAATCAGTTCAGAATTTAAAAAATATAGAAGTTACAGCGATTTTATCAGATTATAAAGATAATGTTGTTGCTTTTTCCCAAACATCTATTGATAGATTAGAAAGAAATGATTCAAAAAATATTGTGTTTACATGGAATGAAATGCTAGCCTCAGATATTTCTAAAATTGAAGTTATACCACTGTTAAAAACGCAGTAAAATTAAAATGGTTTTTAAACTTAAAACAAACATAGATTGGACACTTTTTTTCGCTGTCATTCCTTTAGTTATTGCTGGTTTGGTTACAATGAATTCTTTTGTTGGTGAAAATTATTTTTTTGAAAAGCAATTTCTTTGGTCTTTAGTTTCAGTTGCTATTTTTTTTATTTTTAGTTTTTTTGACTTTTCATTTTTAAAACAATCAAAGACTCTAACCCTCTTATTTTTTATATTTGTTGGTTTGTTAACCACACTTTTTATTACTGGTAGTGTTTTGAAAGGAGCTCAATCTTGGTTTAATCTTGGTTTCGTTTCTTTCCAGCCAGCTGATTTTGTAAAAATAGTTTTGATTTTATTATTGGCAAAATATTTTTCAAAAAGACATATAGAAATTGCTCATTTAAAACATATTTTTGTTTCGGGTACATATGCTTTGATATTTTTTGTGTTAGTTTTACTTCAACCTGATTTTGGGTCAGCTATTATAATTTTTATGATTTGGTTAGGAATGGTTCTTGTCTCTGGTATTTCTAAAAAACACTTATTGGGTGTATTTCTTATTGGAATAGTGTCTTTCGTGGGTCTTTGGGGTTTTGTTTTTCAAGATTATCAAAAACAAAGAATTATGACATTTATTCATCCATTGGCCGATATTCAGGGAAGTGGATACAACGCTTATCAATCGACTATTGCAACAGGTTCAGGGCAGTTATTAGGAAAAGGAGTCGGATATGGAACTCAATCAAGACTTCAGTTTTTACCTGAATACGAAACAGATTTTATTTTTGCTTCTTTTGCTGAAGAATGGGGTTTTGTAGGTGTGTTAATTTTGTTCTTTCTTTACGCTTTGGTTATTTGGCGAATTTTATTAAATGCTACATACGGAGTGTCTAATTTCGAAACTTTATTTGGTCTTGGTTTGGCCATTATGTTTATTAGTCATTTTGTAGTACATGTTGGAATGAATATTGGACTTCTCCCGGTTACAGGAGTAACCGTGCCGTTTATGAGTTATGGTGGTTCACATTTATTGGCGGAGTTTGTTGGTTTGGGTATTTTAATGGGAATGAGAAAAGGGGCAAGAGAGTTTCATAGGGAGGATGTTATGAAAAATGAGTTTTTGGGAGTATAAAATTACCCCAAAATCAGCGACCTTCGTTTCTATTTTCTCAAAATTTCCGTTCACCGTACTAGGTGTACGGCTCAGAAAATTTTTTCGAAAAAATAAACGAATCTCATCTAATTTTGAGGTAATTTAAGTTAGTGGCTGTAAGCTTTTTGTGGTTTATACTTATTGAAATTGTTTGAAAAACAATCTCAGTCTTTTTGAATTACGGTTTTATCTTTTGTCGAAATAAAATACCTACCCTCAAGAGAGGGTAGGCTGTGAATATGAGAAAAAATAATATTTTAAACTTCTTCGATTTCACTTTCTTTCAGAAACCAAAGCAATTTAGTTTTTGGTTTTTTTTATATTTCTTTTTTAATTTTTCGATATCCTCTTCATTTTCGCAAATATAAAGAGAATCTCTGGTTATGTGTTTGTCAAAAAAGTTAACAATATCTTCTCTGACACAACACACCAATTTTTGATCATCTTGTTTAGGTAAATTTTCGGGTTGATGATTTAACTCTGTCATCAACAGTTCGCCAAGCCACCATTCTTTTTCATCCATGTATATATGTTCCATTTTAGCCCTCTTGTCTTTATATTTAAAAATTAAATATTTTTGTTTTGAATTTTGAGTATTAAGATTTGTTTAGAGTTTAGTGCTTAGAATTTAGAGTTTCTTTTTATAAATCTGTTATAATAAATACATAAAAATAATTTTTGAAAAATATGAATAATAACAAACTAAGGATAGCCATCAACGGCTGTGGTCGGATTGGCCGAGCATTTATAAAACAGGCATTTGACAATGAGCAATTAGATATTGTGGCTGTAAATGATTTAGGAAGTATCGAAAACATTGCTTATCTTCTTAAATACGATACAGCTCACGGAATTAGTAAGCAAGAAATCGAAGCAAAAAAAGATAGTTTGGTTATAAACGACAAAACTATTAAATTCTTAAACGAAAAAGACCCTTCCAAACTACCTTGGGGTGATTTGGATATTGATATTGTGGTGGAGGCAACAGGAGTATTTACAACAGAAGAAAAAGCCAAAGCACATATTGATGCCGGTGCAAAAAAGGTTGTGATTTCTGCTCCCTCGAAAGATGCTAAAACTATTCTGATGGGAGTAAATGATGATGAATTGAAAACCTGCGAGATAAGTTCAAACGCATCTTGCACAACAAACGCAGGAAGTCCTGTTTTGGATATATTACAAAGTACTGTAGGAATCGAAAAAGCAATGCTTAATACAGTACATGGATATACTTCTAGTCAAAAAATGGTTGATTCACCAAACGAAAAAGATTTCCGAAAGGGAAGAGCGGGTGCACAAAACATTATTCCTTCAACCACCGGTGCTGCTATTGCTACAACAAAAGTGATGACAGACCTTGAAGGAATGTTTGATGGAATAGCAATGCGTGTACCAGTTATTTCTGGTTCTCTTTTAGATATCACATTTGTATCCAAAAA
>CAYUZR010000034.1:0-5826 GCA_964449555.1 uncultured Candidatus Saccharibacteria bacterium | reverse complement strand
AAATGATGAATAATAAAAAAATATATTTACTAAAAGAAGGAGAATGGAGAAATACACTATCTATTTTTTCGAAAAAGTTTGGGCTACCGGAAATAAGTTCGTCCCTGGGTATTTATTTTGTAAATGGAGAAAATGAATATGAATTAAAATTTATAAACTCAGAGTGTTTTTTTAAATCTAATAATAAAAAATCAAAAGTATATAAAAATTTGGAAAAACTTTTTAACGATACTCCACAAATTCATGTTGAGAATAAAAATATTAAGTTTTTCTTATTTACCTTAAAGTCATTAGGACTAAATAACGTTTACATATCAGAGAAAGTTACAAATATAAAATTCAAATCACAAGGTAATGAAATTATTGATTTCAACCTAAATACACCGCTTGGAGACTTGGTTGTTATTAGAGGTCTAGAGTCAGAGCGGTATATTAGTAACAAAGTTATTCATAAAAAAATGCAATCTGAAGAGATAGGTAAGGTTTTCAAAAAAAATACTAATCCGGAACCTTTATTTAATGATATGAATATTCTCAATAACAAGATTATTAAATATGCAGACGATTTTGGTATAGATCTTAATTCTTCTGGCCGGTCTAGTATACACAACAGATTGTCTGGAAAATCTAATGATTATTCTGGTTATGATGATGTTTACAAAAATGTAATAGGATCCGATCTTAATTATAATCTTAAAAATATTAAGTTAATGAAAGGTTTTTTTAAACCTGTTTCTATAATTATTCCATCTTATGATTCAGAAGATACCTTGGTTGAGGTTTTGACTTCGATTGAATCTCAGGATATAGATAAAAAGCAAAAAATGTTACTAGATGTAATCATTGTTGATGATGGTAGTCAAAAAGCGGTTTCTCAGGTTCTTTCAAAAGAAAAATTTACTTTTGATTTGAATATTGTGAGGCTTGAAAAAAATAAAGGTCTTTCAAGTGCTAGAAATTTAGGTGTTACTTTAGCTAAATACAATAACTTACTTTTTATTGATTCTGATATTCTTTTATCAAAAAACTACTTACTAGAACACTCAATAGTACTTCAAATGTTTCCAACATCTTTGTTTATTTCAATGAAAAATAATATTGATAAGGAATCAAAAATAAGAAATATAGATAATATTAAGAAGGGGTTATCAGTCCCTATTGATTTTAACGATAAAAGACTTCTTAAAACATTTAAAAAAGAGCAACCCTGGATTAATGATATTAACGAAGACGGTATCTGTGAGGTTATTAGTGAAACAGATTGTTTTAAGTTATTTGGTAATAAAAAAATGGTGGGAGGTTACGACTTGTCCTCGATGGTTGTTGGGCATAATATGAGTGTCAGAAAAAATTTAGTGAATAAAGCAGGAGGATTTTCTAATTCTTTTGTTGGTTGGGGAGTGGAAGATGCTTATTTTGGTTCAAGAATTATTGTTTCGGGAGGTTTTATCATTCCTTTATTGAGTACTGGTGTTTATCATATAAACCACGAACCAAGATCAGGTAATGAGTTAAAAAGACAACAGGAGTATAAGAAAAATATAGATAGATACAAAAAATTAATAAACAAAGAGATATGAAAAAATTTATAAAAGAAAATAATGGAGTTAAGACGGAGTTCGAATTCTTTCTTTCGGGTGATGGAGGACTAGATGACAACCTTCCTGTTTCTACCCCTATAACATTTGCTTTTATTGGTCAGAATCTAATTTTGTTAGAAAAGGATAATGATTGGTGGGATGTGCCTGGAGGTAAAATTGAGTCTGGAGAAACTTGGAAAAATGCTTTAAAAAGAGAAGCTCTTGAAGAAGCTGGTATTCTAATTGATGATATAGATGTTGTGGGTTATATAAAAGCCAAAAATAGTGGAGAATCAAAATTTGATAAAGAGAACATATTGCCGGTTACTATTTCTTTTGTAAAAGAAGTTAAAAATACTCCTCTTGCTAGTGAAGTCGTCCAAAGGCAAGCACTTAAAAGATCAGAAGCAAAAGAATTGTTGAATAAAAGGGGTGATAACGGACAACTTTCCGAGGTTTTTGATTATGTAATAGATTTTTATGATTCTCAAAATTATGAGTATGAATTTGAATATTTTGAAGGTGAAAATAAAAATTTACTAAAGCTTCCTAAAACTCAAGCAATGGTTTTTGTTGAACATAAAAAAAATACTTTTTTTGCAGTAAGAGATTTTGACGAGAAACACTACTCTCTTCCTGGGGGTGGGTGCTATATGGATGAAACCGATGAAGGTTGTGCTAGAAGAGAAGTTAGAGAAGAAGCCCAGTGTGATATTGTTGATATTAAATTATTGGGGACTGTTGTTGTCAGAGTAAAGAAAAAAGGAAAAATTCTTTCCGAATCAAGACAGCTAAGGTATCTTGCCAAATCTAAAAATGTTGAACACTTTATTCCAGAAGAAGATGGTTCGGAGGTTATTGAAAGGAGAGAGGTTGATCTAGATTTTCTTGCGAATAACACAAAAATTTTAAATAATGAAACCGGAAAAAACATTATAAAAGATTTAAAATATAAGTTATGAAAATTGCAATTATTCAACCGAGAGCTTCTTACTATGTTGGAGGAGGGGAAAAAGTTTCTCTAAGACATGCTGTACATCTAAGTAAGATAGAAGGTAATAGTGTCGATTTTTTTACAATCAAACCTGTCGATAATAAATATTCACCAATTTATCATGATTTAAAAAACAGTAAAGTTAATGTTTTTGAAAAAAATGTTGCTGACGAATTTATAGATATCTATAATATAGAGCCGGGATTAAATCAAGAACGGTGGGATAGGGAGTCCATAATGTTTAAAGATTTAATTTTAGAAGATGTCCTTTTTAATGGGTATGATGTTGTGATTAGTTACTATGTTGGAGATGTTTTGATAAAAAACACCAAAACTTCTAATGTCGTTTATCTCGGGGGGCATTCTAGAGAAAATATTGCTTGGCAAGGAAAGGTTTTAAATTATTGTATTGCCACTATATCAAATAGTGAAAATGTGCAGATGATGTGGAAGAACGAAATATCAAACGCTCGTGTAAAGTTTAATTATATATTACCCAAAGGGGTTGATAATTTTTCTTCTAGCGATGTAAATAAAAAAGATATTGTTTTTGCCGGAAGGCTAATTAAAAGAAAAGGGGTTGATATTTTAATTCGTGTTTTTAGCGAACTCAATTTTAGTGGTAAATTGTATATATTGGGAGAAGGTCCTCAGAGACGAGAGCTTATTGTTTTAGCTAAGAAATTAGGTGTTCAAGATAGGGTTATTTTCATGGGACCAGTAAGTAATGTTGAAGAATATTTTTCACGAGCATTAATTTGTTGTTTCCCATCAAGAGAAGGGGAAGGTCTTATGACTGTGGTTGCCGAAGCCATGATGTCTGGGAGCTGTGTTGTTACAACCAGAGGACATGGAAGTGAAGAGATTATAGACAATAATAAAACAGGAATACTTGTAGAACCAAACAGTATAGATGCCCTTAGTGTTGCTATGAATGATCTTTTATCCAATAGTTCAAAGGTTAACGAAATTGGTAATAATGCCAGAAAATATGCAAAGAATAATTTTTCTTGGAATAAAGTTGTAAGTAAATTGGACAATATTTTAAAAGAAGTTATAAAAAATTCTATATTATGAGATAGTTCTAGAAGTGGAATATGAAAAAAATTATTTTCAGAAACTAAAAAGAGGCATAAGGTACAAAAACGTCGGCTTTTTTCACAAAATTTCATTTAACTTCTTTTTGTTTGGAGCAATAGAAGAAGCAAGTAAAATAGAAGAAATAACTTTTTCTTTTAAAGGCCTAGATAAACCTCTATGTATTTCAAGAATATCTTTTAAGTGAGAGAAATGTCCTTCTAATGAATTAGTTGTATTAGGAATATTTTTGTTTTGCTCGTAAGTAAAAAGAAAAGGAATAAAAAATTCAAGAGACAAAACAGCTTTTCTAAAATTTCTGTGGGTATAATCCATTATTCCTGTTTCGGGATTAATGGTTTTTTCGTTTAAAAAAGAAATATATCTTAGATAATAATCTAAAAACCTTCTGTTGAAGGTTTTTTTGTTTGTTTGTTACTTTCTTTGCATTCCTTATTTTAGATAGAGCTACTGCTCATTTTCTTATTGCTTAGTTGTTAATTTATACTTAAAAGTATAGCTTTTATTGTTTTTTGTTGTTTTTTGATGTTTCAAAAATAATTTTTTTAACAACCCACTATATTTTAGTGGAAAAAGGTAGTTTAGTTTTATTTTTTTATAGTTTATAATTAACCTTAATTAAAAGTGTTATAAGTTTCTAAGATGACTGATCCCATTTTAGATTAGTTTTTGTTATCTATGGAAAATTTAAAAAAAATGCAATCAAAATTACAGGAGAGTGGTTTTAATAAATTATCTTTTTTGTTAGTTTTAATATTAACCTTTTTGTTGCCAATATTCTTTATTCCTTTTCCGTCGTTTAATTTCTTGTTTGGAAAAATGGTTTTAATTTTTACCATAACTGTTCTACTTCTCATTTTTTGGTTATTGTCTCGATTGAAAGATAAATCTATATCTTTTTCAAAAAATCCTGTTTGGATTGCTGGTATTATTGTGCCTTTAATCTATCTTATATCGACTTTTGTTTCAGATTCAACCGTGAATTCATTTTTTGGACAAGGGTTTGATACAGGAACATCACTTTTTGCTTTGACTTTATTTATTCTGATATTTTTGGTGGCTTCTGTATTGAAAAATAGAAAAAAAATTTATTATTTATTACTTACAGTAATTGGGTCTTTTGTGGTGTTATCTTTATTTCAAATACTGAGGTTGGTTATTGGGGACGGCTTACTTCCTTTTGGACTAGCCTCTAACTCAACAGCAAATTTAATCGGTAAATGGAACGAAGTTGGTATTTTCTATGGTCTTATTTCTGCTTTGTCTCTTTGGGTAATTGATTTTACAAAAAATAGTAAAAAAATAAAAATAATTGGTTATATTACACTTATAATATCTCTTTTCTTTGTTGCCCTAGTTAATTTTTCATTAGTTTGGTTTGTGCTTGGGGTTTTTGCTTTCTTAATATCTGCTCTTATTTTATCTTCAGGAATAAAAGAGGGAATTGAGTTGGGACGAAGTATACCAAAGACTTCTTTGGTTGTATTTTTGTTATCAGTTGTTTTTGCTTTTAATATAGCAGGGACCGGAGTCTTTTTGTCACAGAAATTTAGTGTTTTTGATACAGATGTTAGACCTTCAATTCAGGGTACACTAGATATTGCAAAAGAAACATTAACAGGAAAAAATTTATTTATTGGTGCTGGTCCAAATGAATTTACAAATCAGTGGTTGGTTCACAAACCTGTTGAAGTAAATAACACTATTTATTGGAATGCTGATTTTAATGTAGGATTTAGTTTTATTCTGACATCTCTTATTACTGTTGGTGTTCTTGGTTTTCTTGCTTGGTTAGTATTTTTAGGATTTCTATTGTATTTTGGATTTGGAGCTACGCTGAATGCATTAAAAGATAAAACAAATGGGTATTTAGTTTCTCTTACCTTTGTTTCAACTGTCTATCTTTGGGTTTTTGCACTTCTTTATGTACCTTCAAATGCAATTTTAGGTTTGACTGCAATTTTTACTGGAGCAATGATTTCTTTATTGATTCAAAATAACGCTATAAAATTCAAAACTGTTTCTACAGAGAATAGTAAGTCAGGAGATTTTGTATTATCGGTAGTAGTTATGCTCTTGATTTTAGTATCTGTTGTTGGAATTTATTCTGTTGGTCAAAGATATATTGCTTCTATTTACGGACAGAAAGGACTT
>CAYUZR010000033.1:0-6006 GCA_964449555.1 uncultured Candidatus Saccharibacteria bacterium | reverse complement strand
CTACAAAAGCATTCTTAATATCTTCATCTTCCAGAAACTTCTTTTCTAAAGATAGGAAATATATCATCGAGTATATCTTTTTCCCATTCTAACATACCAGCGAAAGCTGTCTCAAAAGAGTTTATTTTCATTATTAAAAAGGGATTATTTCCTAACGATGAATGAAAACCAAACATCATATCTGGCTCTAATGTTCTTGTGAAACTATCAGGCGCGTCGGAATCTAGTGTTTCAAAAAATGCCTGTGATGTGACAAGAAGTTTAAAACCGTCTGTCTTTTCTATAAAATATTGTTCTGAATTGTCTTTGTTTGTTAAATAAAACTGAATGATTTGTCCGAGAGGTATAGAAACTTCTTCTTTTTGATTTTCTATGGAAGCATTTATCTTGTTTCTTTTTAGACTAGTTAGATGTATTTCCTTTTGATAGTTTGGAAATATTAAGGTTGGTATTTTTAATTCAGTTATTTGTTTGGATGTATTCTCAGAATCCTGTGTTAAAAAGAAAAAAATACCACTTGCTATTAAAAAAGCAACAACGACAGCACCAAACCCGAAAAGAAGAGATCTATTAGTTGATTTCTTTTTTGTGGGTGTTGTTTTTTCTTTTGACCTCTTTGTTTTTCCAGCTAAAGCTATTCCTGTTATTGATGCTTTAGATTCTTTTAGTGCTTTTGCAATGTCCTCCTTGAATGTTCTCACTGTTTTTAGAGGAGTTTCTTCTGTCCTGTCGGCTTTGTTGATTGTTGTATTTTCGTGTGTTTCTTTCTTTAATTCTCCTTCGGCTGGTTTTTTTTTCAGAAAATATATTAGAAATCTTTTCTTTCGGGTTCTGTTCTTCTGATAGTTTTTTATTTACCGATTCTGTTGATTCGACAATGCCCTCTTCGGTTACATCAATAACTTTTTGAACCTCCTGCTCACTCTTTATTGGTGGGACGATATTTTCTACACCTTCTATTTCTCCAGAATTTAAGTTAATGGTTTTTATTTTTTCTTCATCGGCTATATTTAGTTCACCAATATCAGTTTCTTTTGTAGGAATAGTTGGTGTTGGTTGTATAACCTTATCTTTTTTCGTTGGGGTAATTATTGTAGATTTTTTGTCAAAAACTACTCCATCGGCAGAATTTTCATCAGAAATTGTTGAGGCGGTTTGATTTCCTTCTGTTACTGGGTCTATCTTTGAAGAGTCTGTGTTATTTTGTGTGTTTTCTTTTTTGTCCATATAGATAAGTATAATCTAGAAAGTCAAAAGTGACAAATTTAGCAAAGCTAAATTTGTCATCCTGAGTTTACGAAGGATCCATAAAATTTAAAAAAACCAAGAAGTTTTTCTTCTTGGTTTTTTAACTTCTGGATTCTTGCGTTACGCTTAGAATGACTAATTTTTTGGTTTTAGAAAATTTTAAATTATTTCAAAATTAGATGAGGTTTGTTTTTATTTTTGAAAAAATTTTTTGAGTCGTATTGTGAATACGACAAGCGGAAATTTTAAGAAAATAAAAACAAAGATCGCTAATTTTGGAATAATTTTGGATCTATATCTTTAATAGAAAGCTTAATCCTATCTTGTGCATCAATTTCTTTAATCACTACCGGAACTTTTTGCCCTTCCTTTAGTACATCAGATACATTATTGACTCTAAATGGTGCAATTTCTGAAACATGAACAAGACCTTCTGTGTTTGGTGCAATTCTTACAAAGGCTCCGAAATCTAATACTTTCACAACCTCTGCTTCTGGGAACTTCTCCCCTGCTTTATATTCATGTGTTAGTTGCTCAATTATTTCTTTTGCTTTGTCGGCTGTGCCATTTGAGCCGGTGATAAAGATTGTGCCATCATCTTCAATATTAATATCATCACAACCTGTTTCTTCTTTAATACCATTGATTGTTTTTCCTCCTGGGCCAATTACTAGCCCAATTTGATCCTCTTTAACACGAAGTGAAAGGATTTTTGGAGCGCGTGGGTTAATATCTGCTCTGGGCTCAGCAATCGCATTTGTAATAGTTTCTAAAATGTGAAGTCGGGCAATTTTAGCTTGCTCAACCGCTTCCATCAAAATAGCAACTGATGCACCTTCAATTTTCACATCCATTTGAATCGCGGTAATACCTTCTGTTGTTCCGGCTACTTTCAAATCCATATCTCCAAAATGATCTTCTGGACCTTGAATATCTGTAAGAATTTTATAATTTCCATCTTTATCACCCATCATTCCCATTGCAATACCAGCTACTGGTCTTTCAATAGGCACTCCGGCATCCATCAATGCTAAGGTTGAGCCACAAATACTAGCTTGAGAACTTGAACCGTTAGAAGCCATCACTTCTGATACAATTCGAATTGTGTAAGGAAAGCTTTCTTTATCTGGCAAAACAGGAATAAGTGCTTTTTCTGCTAAAGCACCATGTCCGATTGCTCGTCGGTTAAAACCACCTATTCTTCCTGTTTCTCCACCCGAGAATGGCGGGAAGTTGTAGTGATGCATATATCTTTTTGAGAAGTCTTGTGTTTCTATGGTATCAACCAACTGAGCGTCCCCAGGACCTCCAAGCGTTAAGGCTGACAAAACATGTGTTCCTCCTCTATAAAAGATTCCTGTTCCGTGAACCATATTTGAGACACCTCCTGCTTGTGCATAAAGATCTCTGATTTCATTCATCGCTCGTCCATCTTGTCTTTTGTCATTTTGTAACGCCTCTGTATGAACAAGTTCATCAACTTTTTTCTCAAATAGATCCCCTGCATTTGCTTTGGACTCTTCTGGTAATTGCTCTTCCATAATTTTCATCCACTCATCCTTCAAAGCGTAGGCTCCTTTTTCTCCGAACACATATTCCAACATTTTTGGTTGGATTTCTTTTTCAAATAGACTTTTAATTTCATCTGAAATTTCAATTGTTGGAATTTCAGTTTTTTCTTTTCCAATTTCAGAAATTATTTTTTCTTGCCATTTTTGGAGTTCGTCATTTATTTTCACAGCTTCGTTCAACGCTTCATTTAGTAGTTCTTCTTTTGATTCTTTCCCTCCAACTTCTATCATATTTATTTTTTCATCTTTACCACAAGCGATTAAACCAAAACCGGAAACACCATGACCTCTCTCGCTGTAGTTTGGATTAACAATAAGATTTTCTGTATCTAGTTTTCTCCCTATTCGCACAGCTCCGATAGGACCTCCCCAAGGAATATCACTAACACCAAGTGCTAATGAAGCACCAAGAATACCTAATACATCTGGATCTTCTTCGCCAAGAGAAATTACAGAAATCACAACCTGAATATCACGACGAATTGAGTGATCAAATAAAGGTCGAATAGTTCGGTCTACCACTCGGGCTGACAAAACAGCTTCTTCGGAAGGCATCCCTTCTCTTTTTCTAAATCGCCCTCCTAAGATTTTACCAGCAGAGTAAAATTTTTCTTCAAATTCTACTGACAAAGGAAACCAACTTAATCCTTCTCTTTCTGCTCCCATTACAGCAGTTACCATTACGGTTGTGTCACCATAATGCAAAAGTACCGAACCATTTGCTTGGTCGGCTAGATTGTTAAATTCAGCGGTTAGTTTTTTACCACCGATTTCGATTGAATATTCTTTTTTTTCCATTTATTTAGGATGATGTTCGTATTCCAATGCTCTGGTTCATTTTCTGCATAGATCTGCGTTTGTTCTGCGTAGATCTGCGCATTAAATAATTTTCAAATTATTTAATGATAA
Source organism: uncultured Candidatus Saccharibacteria bacterium (assembly GCA_964449555.1). GTDB lineage: Bacteria > Patescibacteriota > Minisyncoccia > Phycocordibacterales > UBA12079 > UBA12079. Next base: position 2,278 of record CAYUZR010000033.1, on the reverse strand, counting down.
GCACTGTTTATACAAACACCATCAATTACTTTTTAATTTTTTACTTTCGACTATCTATCAGTATAGTTATTTTTAGGGTTAAAGCAAATTATTTAACTTGACAAAATGCAAATTAAAATATAATCTAAAAAATAGATTTAACGATGTTTAGATGTTTTAGGATAGAAATTTTGTCAAATATAACAACAGGAGGTTAGAATGTCAGAAGAGTATAGTCTTGATGACTTAAAGGTTGCACTTCGAGATTTCAGAGAGGGGTTGCGTGAAAATTATTGTTCACGTATGGGAGATGAAGATATTAATACCAACAAGATAAGAGAAAGGATTGTTGAAATTCTAGAGACAATCAAGTATCAGCCAAAAGAAGTTCTTGGTTTTTGGATTTTTAGAATTATGAATGAAGAAATCAAAAAACAAGAATTTACCCGTTTTAATTCTTGGTGTCAATCTTTGGCTAATGAACTTGTTGAAGAATTTTGGGTTGACTAAATCTTATATTTTGCATGAATGCGACGCCTGTGACATAAAACCCCGCCCTGAAGGCGACATGGTTGCTGGTAATTATTATTCGGCCCCGGTCAAGTGTGTATCCCGAGCTAGCGTTCAAAAAGCCCGTCTGCAAAGACGGGCTTTGTTTTGTTTATTTTTTCCTAACAACTCTTCTTGTGGTAGGTTTTCTGGTTGTTTTTCTTTTAACTAATTGCCTTTTTCCTATTAAATATTTTTTAGCGTTTTCATCAAGATCCATAAAGTCATCAGCTGTTTCCATAAGTTTTGAAGAAGAAGACCTACCAAACGATACTACTTCTACCTGACAACCTTCATTCATTTGTAGATATTCAACAAGTGGAATGAAATCTCCATCACCAGAAACTAAAATTATCGTGTCGAGTTTTGGTGCCATCTTAACAGCATCGATTGCCAACCCAACATCCCAGTCAGCTTTTTTAGCTCCTCCGAAAAATATTTGGAGATCTTTTGTTTTTGTTTCGATACCTAATTTTTCAAGTGCATCGAAAAAACTTTTTTCATCCCCCGCTTCTGTGGTGATAACATAAGCCAGCGCGCGAATAAGTGCACGGCCGGCGACAGCATCTGTCATTATTTGTTTAAAGTTTACTTTTGCTCTGTATAAATTTTTTGCAGAGTGATAAAGATTTTGTGCGTCGATGAATACACCGACTCTTTGTTGTTTGTGTTTGATAATACTCATGGTATTAGATTTAAGATTTAGGATTTATGAATATGAAAAAAGAAATCCTGTCTATTAAAATATTAAAAATGTACCTTTTAATGTACTGATTGTAGTATAAAGTAAAAAGTTGAAAGTTGAAAGTAACTCGTTATAAATAAAAAGCTCTGTTGAGTTTAGCAACAGAGCTTTAGTTAATGAAAAAAATACGAAACTTTGACTTCTTAGGTCGAAACAGTGAGCCTGCTGTCAAACATTGGTTTCAAATCAGCAATTACTGACTCGGCGGTTTTCTGGATTAAATCGGCTACTTTTTTTGTGGTAGCTTTATCCAACGAGGGGTCATATTCAGTAATTGTTCCTGTATTGAAATCAAGTCTAACAATAGTACCAAAGTATTCCTCCTCATTTAGTGAGCGATACTCAATCGTAAGGAATGCAACACGTCGTTTACCGCTAAGTGCATAATCCAACAGCTCTTCATATATTTCTTCTTTACGTTCCCTCTCGGTTTCTTTATCGGACCAATTCCATCCCCAATAATGCCAACCGAGTGTCACTGTATATCCTTTTTCACTAGCCATTACGTCATAGCGCGATTTAAGTATATACACAATCATTTCTGCCAATTTTTTTATTTTTTCAGCCCAACCAGGGTAAGTTGAGTCAAGAGGCGGATTATATTCTTCCACAGTCTTTTTTTGAAAGTTGAGAGTGGCAGTTGTGCAGTATTCGTTTCCCATTATTGGTTCATACTTGATTTTAAGGAATGCCAAGTGTTTTTCGTTAGATACAGCTTGAGTTAACAGTTCCATAAACACCTCTTGTCGGTGGTGTTCTCTCGGGCCTCTTTGCCAACCTACACCAAAGTTTTTCCAGCCAATATTGATTGCAAATCCAAGTGCTTTTTTCGTATCTGATCCAGTAATATCTACTATGGCCATAATATCGTCTCCTGTATTTTTTGAGTTTAAATTTAAACAACTTGTTAACGAGTTTTGCGGGTGTTTTGGAAAAAATATTCTATTATTCAGAATTTGGCGGCTCAATTTCTTCAACATATACATTTCGAAGACGACGAAATAC
>CAYUZR010000032.1:5218-6527 GCA_964449555.1 uncultured Candidatus Saccharibacteria bacterium | reverse complement strand
TTTCAATTTCCAATTTTCAATTTTCAATTTTCAATTCCAATTTTCAATTCCAATTTTCAATTTCCATTTTCAATTTTCAATTTTCAATTTTTATTTATCCTACTCTTACCCCACAAATTGCTATAGCAATTTGTGGGGTAAATATAAAAATTAACTTTTATTTTTTCCAATCCTCAACAATAACTTTTTTACCTCTTTTTTTGACAACAAGTTTCTGTCGTTCTCTCCAACCTAATTCTTTTAGAATTTCTTTTGGAATATTTATATAGTAGCTATTTCTACCATTTTTTACTATTTTTCTTGTTTCTTTTTGCATTTTACTTTTTTGTGAACATACCATGGTATGTTCATTGAACATACTTTTTATAATTTTTTCTATAATAATACAAACAACGCTAGGAATAATTCCAAAATTGGATGAGGTTCGGTTTTAATCTAGTCAGAATGAAAGAAGGCGTATTTCAAGTACGACGACCGACATTCTTGCTAGATTAAAACCAAAATTCGCCGATTTTGGGAAAATTTTACTCTGAAACTACACGAAGAACTTCTTCAATAGTGGTCAACCCCTGCACCGCCTTAAACACACCATCTTCAATCATCGTCATCATACCTTCATCCATAGCCTGTTCTTGTATTTGTTCTGAAGTAGCATTTTTAATAATCAAATCTTTAATTGTCGGAGTAATGTTTAATATCTCGTGAATACCCAATCGACTACTATAACCATCTGAATTTGCTGTTTCTTTTGGTTTGTAAAATGGAATTTTTGCCCAAGTAATTTTTGGCCCAATAACTTTTTCTTTCTTCAAGAAAAAAAGTATTCTGTCCAAATCTACAACATTACCAAGAGAAGCTAATTCACTTTTATTCAGAAAATATTTTGTTGCTCCTGTGGTTAATCTTCTTACAAGCCTTTGGGCAATCACCACATCTAAAGTAGAAACCAGAAGAAATGGGTCAACTTTCATATCAATAAAACGAGGAATTGCACCCGCAGCTGAATTTGTATGCAATGTAGAAAGAACAAGGTGTCCTGTCAAAGCAGCATTAATCGCCAAAGAAGCAGTTTCGTTATCTCTAATTTCACCCACCATAATTATATCTGGATCTTGCCTAACCAAAGACCTCAAACCATCTGAAAAAGCAAAGCCAATATCAGGTTTAACCTGAGTTTGGTTAATCCTCTGCATTTGGTACTCTATTGGATCCTCAATAGTTGAAATATTAACACCTGGTTCATTTAAATTATCTAATAAAGTATATAAAGTTGTTGTCTTTCCTGATCCAGTCGGCCCAGTTGTTAAAA
>CAYUZR010000032.1:0-5208 GCA_964449555.1 uncultured Candidatus Saccharibacteria bacterium | reverse complement strand
GGAATTGTGAATTTTTTCTAATCCATCGCCGTGAAAGCCAAGTTTATCTAAAGTAAATCCAGAAACAGAATCTTTTAAAAGTCGTAATACAGTTTTCTCTCCGTAAAATACTGGTAGTACAGAAACTCTGAAAGAAACTTTTTGATCGTCGAGTTGAATTTTAAAACGACCATCTTGAGGTAACCTTTTTTCATCTAATTTCAAATTAGATAGAACTTTTATTCTCGCAGCAATACTAGCAGAAGCATTTTTAGGTAAAACCATAGCATCACGCAGAATACCATCTATTCGATAACGAATAAGAAGTTTATCTTCCATAGGCTCGATGTGAATATCAGAGGCATCTTGAATAATAGCGTGTTTGAGCAAAGTATCTACAATTTTTATAACCGGCAAATCTTCAGCAATTTTTTTCAAATCCTCTTCAGAAATATTTTCTTGTTCTCCTTCTGGAATTTCTTTCAAAGATTGTGATTGTTCTTGAATAATGTCTCCAAATTCTACTTTTAAAGATCTCTGGTATTGTAATAATGCTTCTTTTATCGAATCTTCCCCAGTTAACCGAGGTAATATTTTTAAGCCAACCTTCTTTTTTATAAAACTAATTGCTTCTAGATCATCAACATCAAGCATAGCAACTTCAAGCTCCTTATCGGTCTTTTTAAAAGCAATAATATTATGATTACGAGCAATTGGCTCAGGAATAATAGACAAAACATCAAAATCAATTTTTGATTTCATTAAAGACACAAAAGGAATTCCTAATATATGAGCACTTATTCGACGCAATTCATTTTCTGTAATTTTTCCATCAGCAACAAGAATTTTTCCTATATCCTTTTGTCCTTTCTTTGTCTTTTTCTTTGCTTTACTTATATCAGTTTTAGTAACAAGCCCCGAATCTTGAATGAATTCAATTAATTTTTTTTCATCAGCTTTCATTACCTATATTTTAACACAATCAAAAACAGCAGGAAGTTGATAAAAAAACAAACTGAAGTTTAAACTTCAGTTTGTTTTTTACTTATTTTCTTATAAAAAATTATAATTTTTTTAGAGCCTTAATACCAGAGTTGGTTTCAATCCTTATTTTAGATGCGTCAGAATCAGTAACATCAACTAAAATTATTCCATAAATTGTTCCACCCTTAGCAATTCTTAATGGAGAAGTTAAGGTGCCAGAAGGCTCAGCAGCAATAGTCACAATATTGGTACCATCAAACATTCTCAGACCTATATCCTCTTCTGGATCTGGTGGAGGAGGACACCAATCACCAGAACAAGAACCATTGCATTGAATTGTTCCATTACCACAAGAGCCACAAGAACTACCTCGTGATGGGTGACAACAGGTAGAACAGCCAGAATAGTTATACTCCCAAGCATAAACTTCCCAAGTAGAACAATTACATCGCAATCTAATATTACTCATTTTTCCTCGAGAACCGTAGGAGACTCCACTACAACTACAACTTCCCCTTTTTGTTGGAGTTCGACTACAACTTCCACCACAGTGACTAGGAGGACAATAATTTCCACTACACCCTGCTGACACTGTCTCTATAAATAGAAAAAAAGCAAAGCCCAGAGCAATTAAAAAGACTGTTGCTATAGCAATCTTGAAATTTAAACTACTTAGATTTAATACTTTCATAAAAAATAAAGATTATAAGTCAGTTCTTAACCACATTCTTCCTGTCTCTGGATTAGTTGGATCGTCAGTTCTTGTTTCAATAATAAGTCCTCCTGTAGTTTTAGTAACCCCTCCATATATTTCCAATTTATAGATAGTTGAAGTTGCACCAATCCCAAAATTACCACTCAAAAAACCGTCACCAAAAACAGATATTGCATTTACACCTAACCCTGCATCTTTGACTTGATTTGTTGTTCCAACATTAATAGGAGCTGACACATTTCCGTTAGGTGGACCTTGGGTTGGTCCTGTCCAAGCGAATACATAACCAACACCTGTAGCCAAAACAAGTGCTAGAAGAATTATTTTTGTTGTTTGGATTAGGTCTTTTTTTAGGTTCATGATATTTTATAAATATTTAACAATAAGTTAACAACTAATTTTTATTATAATTATTTCAACAAACTTGACAAAAGATAAAGATTGTTAATCTAAAGTATAAGAATCAATAATATATTATAACAAAATTAACAAACTGTCATTTTAACAAAAGGTTTTTTGTTTTATAAACCCAAATTTTTTCTACACATAAATTTAGATTATTTCACCGCCGGCTCTACAAGTGATAAGGGTAATCTATAACCATCCGAATAAATGTAGGCTCTTCCAATATTACTAGTTACTTCAATTCTACCATTTTCATCACCAATTAACTCAAGGCTACTTCCCGTATCTACTCTATTATCTACTTCGCACATTTTATGACCATAACCAGAAAACCCTTTGGTTCTCCAATATGTCCCGCCATCAGAATAACCATAATTTGCATCACAAGCATTCCAAACAAAAGCAAGTTTAGAAAATTTTGGCAAAACTAATTGTATTTCGGTCCAAGAATATAAAGAATTTGTGGATAAAAGAGTTATTTGTTTATGAAAAAAAACACTATCATTATCTTGAACAAACTCATAGATATTCCCGCTTGCATCTGCTAAGACGGCAAAAACAGCTTTATCGTTTCCGTTATACCAACCATGTTTTGAATCAGACCAAATAGGCTCTGTATTTGAATAAGTAAAATTAGTTGAATCAATTAAGCCAGAAGATTCTATAGAAGAGTCGTTTAAGTATATATATGTCCAATCACCTGAAATCAAACCCGTTACAGCTAAAGTTAGTGAGTTTTCCCAATAAACAGTCCCTTTTCCATCCAAATAATAACCTCCTCCTGTAACTCCAATTGTACTACTGTTTATATAAGAATAAGTAGGAGATGAGATTATTTGAGAAGCCTTTCCTGTTTCCCCCCAATCACTCCCATCACAAAACTCTAGTTGATTACTTGTTGAATTGTATCTTGTTGTCCCCGCCTTTGAAGAATCACAAGCACCCGAATCATAACCTACTTTAATCCCCCCAACTACATCTAATTTAGCCAGAGGTGATGTTGTTCCAATTCCAAAGTTACCACTCAAATAACCATCTCCAAAAACAGACAGAGCATCAATACCTAAACCAGCATTTTTGATTTGATTTTCTGTTCCAACATTAATTGGTGCAGACACATTTCCGTTAGGTGGACCTTGGGTTGGTCCTGTCCAAGCGAATACATAACCAACACCTGTAGCCAAAACAAGTGCTAGAAGAATTATTTTTGTTGTTTGGATTAGGTCTTTTTTTAGGTTTTTTATAATAATTTATGTGGTTAATTTAATATTTTGGGAAAATTTTAAAATTCTTGATAGTTAGTTCCGCTACAATCATCAGGACAATTCACAAAGTTCTCTTCTTTTTCTGTCTCACATTCACCATTACCACAAACAGGTCCACAATCTTCTGGGCAGTTTCCATAATTTTCTCCTTTGTTTTCTTCACAATTATCATCACCACAGATAGGACCACAATCAGAAGGACAAGTCCCATAATTTTCCCCAGTATCACAGGTTCCATCACCACAAAATTCTTCTAACGAAACTGCATCAAAATCAATCCAACCAATAACATCTGATCCCCAAGCATAACCACTAAAATTACCATTAGATAAACTAACACCATATCCATCTGTAGTATCACCCATCTTTATCCAGCCATCCCAACCATCAACTTCATCAGATCCGGCCAAGGCATGAGCCCATCCCGACAATGTATTATCACCCTCAAGCTCGACACCATGATTTGGACTTTCTGGGTAACCAGAACTTGGAGCAAAATCAATCCAACCAATATTGTCAGACCAAGCATAACCAGAAAAAACACCTGTCGATTCGTTAATACTTACACCATAATCTATTCCAAAACTGTCGTCACCATCATCTATCATCTTTATCCACCCGATTGTATCACTCCAAGCATAACCCATTAAATTGTTAGACGCAGACATTACTTTATCACCCCAAAAAATAGTTGAAGCAATAATTAAAATCAAAATGATTAAACCTATAAAATTTTGTCTATTTTTCTCAAACATAATTTATTGAGTAAGAGAATTTAAAATATCCATTTTTTCTACTTCGGTCAGCCCTTCTTCTTTTTTGGAAACTTCCCCCAAAAGATCTCTTCTATCTTCTTTGGATAATTCTTCTTTATAAGTAAGAGTATCCAAAATATTAATTTTCTCCTCTTCGGTAAATACTTTTTTCTCAAGTTCTTTCCCCACCCAAACTCTTTTTTCTCCAAATTTAAAACCTTCACCAGAAAAAAGTGAAAAAATTAAAATAACCACAACAACCAAAGCCACAGCATAATAAGGATGGTCTTTCAATTCTTTTGTTAAGAAAGCTATTGAGTTTTCATTTTTTTGTTCCATATATATTATATTAATAATATAACGAAAAAGATTCAAAACAAACTGAGTCTTGTGGATAGCAAAAAACAGTGATTTTTAAATTTCTAAAAATCACTGTTTTTTATGTATTTTACTGAAATTAAAACTCTATGATAGTAGATTCACAATCAGCTGGACAATTTACAAAATTTTCACCTTCTACTTTCTCACAAACACCGTCTCCACAATATACTAAGTCCATAACACAATTTGAGGCTGTTCCTAATCCTACCCCTTTGCATGTCCATTCACAACCGTCAGTATTCCCAGAAGGACTTCGTTTTGAGACATCTTCTGGTGTTTTTTTACAAAGATTAGATTCTTCACCGCTGTAGAAACCACCACATGAAGCATAATTTCTACTTTCTGGTGTTCCACAACTTCCTTCAATAGAGATCGTCGGAGATGGAGTTTCCCCTGGGTCTGTTTTACTTGGGTCTATTTCTGTCGGTATTGATACTGGTGTTGTCCCCTCTATTATCCCTTCAAATAAATTGTTTGTAGAACATGATTTTATAGTAGGAATGTTTGAACAACTTTTTCCTGATTTTGTTGACCATTCAACTCCTGTCGCGACCTGAACTCCCTCCGAACACTCTGACCACCCAGTGACCTTACTAATATAATGACAAGTATAAGTTGTTGATTTAATTGTCTTAGTATAATCTTTTAGATTACTCTTTTTATTTGTACAATAACTACCTCCACAAGTATTGTATCCAAAACCGTTTTTTATATACAAACCACA
>CAYUZR010000031.1:0-6540 GCA_964449555.1 uncultured Candidatus Saccharibacteria bacterium | reverse complement strand
TTTATTATTAATTAAGTTATTCTACTTGCTATGCCAATAATAAAATCAGCTAAAAAAGCACTTCGAGGCTCAGAAAGAAAGAGAGTTTTTAATTTGCGAAGAAAAAGAGCAATGAAGGATGCTATAAAAGAAATAACTAATCTAGTATTAGCCAAAGATAAAAAAGGAGCAGAAACTAAACTATCAAATGCTTATAAAACTATAGATAAAGCAGCAAAAAGAGGTATTATAAAGAAAAATACGGCTGCTAGAAAAAAATCTAGATTATCTAAAATGATAGCCAAAATTAAATAAAATTATATCTTGATATAATAAAAGTTCTAGAAAATACCTATTGAAATAAATTAACAGGTATTTTTTTTGTTTCAAAAAAGTGTTGATAAGTTAGAAGATTAGTTGTGGTATTATTATGAATATAAATAATTTACATTTAATTCATGGGTATTTTTAGTGGTTGGCTTAGAGAGATTATATTCGGAAATGAAAGAAAAAAGACTATTAAGTCTACTGGTACCAAGAAAAGAAAATCTCCTATAAAAGAAAAGAAAAAACAGGTTGATTCCCTGAGAGTGAAACAATTTGCTAAAAAAAAGAAAACTAAAGTTAAGAAGAAGTTGTCTAACAAAACTATTAAAGACAAATCTTTTTTACAAAAATTTGAAGGTAATCCAATCGTCTTTCCGAGTGAAACAAATAGATGGGAATCAAAAGCTACTTTTAATCCAGCTGCTTTACATGCAGAGGGAAAAATTCATTTATTATATCGGGCTATGGGCGATAGTGATATTTCTGTTTTGGGTTATGCTGCGAGTGAAGATGGTTTTGTGATGAGTGAGAAATTAGAATACCCTGCTTATTATAGTTTAAATACTCGTTCAAAGTGTAAGAAAGGTATTCCTCCTATTTCGTATGTTTCTGGAGGAGGATTAAACGGTGGTTGTGAAGATCCAAGGATGACATTAATTGAGGATACTGTTTATCTGACCTATACAGCTTTTGATGGTTGGGGTTCGGCTAGGTTGGCGATGACTTATATACCAATTAAAGATTTCTTAAATAAGGAGTGGAACTGGGAAAAACCTATGCTAATTTCTGCTCCAGGGGAGATAGCAAAAAACTGGGTATTATTCCCGGAAAAAATAAATGGAAAATTTGCAGTTCTTCATACTTTATCACCACAGTTTTTGATTGATTATCTTGATGATTTAAAAACTCTAGATGGTAAGGATTATATAGAAAGTGTTCCTGGGGATAGGGTTGCACCTAAGAATCATAAAGGTCTTTGGGTTCGTGGTCCAGGTGCTCCACCAATTAAAACAGAGAAGGGTTGGTTGCTTATTTATCATGTTATGGATACTTGTGACCCTGACAAATATAAATTAGGTGCGATGTTGTTAGATTTAAAAAATCCTCAAAAGATAATTGCTAAAAGTATAGAACCTATTTTGGAGCCAGATATGCATTATGAAAACGAAGGAACAAAAGCAGGAGTTGTTTATTGTTGTGGAGCTGTAATTAAAGACAATAAATTATTTATTTACTATGGAGGTTCAGATGATGTGTCTTGTGTTGCAACAGCTGATATTGATAAATTCATAAAGAATTTGATTAGGACAGGAAAACCGAAGGTTAAGAGGCGGAAGAGGAAAAAAAGAGTTACAAGGAAGAAGAAATAATTGAGCGTGTGGGTTGTATAAAAAGACCTGTGTTAAATATCAGATTTTTGAAAAAAGTTTTTCAAAAATCTGACTTCATCCTAAACGGATGAAATTAACAGGGTAATATTTTTATAGTCGCTACGCTCCTTAAAAATATTATGTTTGAATTTAAAAGATCATATGAAAATCCAATTTTGATTCCTGATAGTAAAAACTTTTGGGAAGCTGAAGCTGCTTTCAACGGCTGTCCTGTTGTTGATGGTAGAAAAATTCATTTTTTATACAGAGCACTTTCTCCAGCAAACACTTCTTCTATAGGATATTCATCGAGTACAGATGGAATTCATTTTAAGAAACATAGATTACTCATAAAACCAGAACATAATTGGGAAAAGTATGGATGTGAAGATCCTCGTGTTACTAAAATAAAGGATAAGTTTTATATATTTTATACAGCTCTTTCCACCTATCCTTTTTCGGCAGAAGGAATTAAGGTTGGTTTAGCTATAACAAAAGATTTTAAGACTTTTAAAAAATATCCAATTACTCCATTTAACGCAAAAGCGATGACTCTCTTTCCTGATAAAGTAAACGGAAAATTTGTTGCAATTTTGTCAGTTAACACTGATAAGCCACCATCTGGTACTTATATTGCTTATTTTGATAAAGAAAGCGATATATGGTCTCCAGAATATTGGAATGAATGGTATAAAAATATAGATTACCATGAAATACCGATGGTTAATTCACCACAAGATCATGTTGAAATTGGAGCTCCTCCGATAAAAACTAAAGACGGATGGCTTTTATTATATTCTTTTATTCAAAATTATTTTTCCGCTGAAAAAACAGTTTTTGGTATTGAGGCTATGTTGCTCGATTTAAATAATCCTAAAAAGGTTATCACAAGAATGAGAAGACCCCTTCTTATTCCGCAAGAGGAGTATGAAAGATATGGAGTAATTCCAAACATTGTTTTTCCATCAGGAGCTTTTGTAAAGAAAAATAAGATTTATATGTATTATGGAGCAGCAGATACTGTTTGTGCCGTAGCTACAGGTGACCTAAATACTTTAATGAAAGATTTACTTGATACAAGAATTATTCAGCTTGAAAGATATTCAAAAAATCCAATTATGAAGCCTCGAGAAAAGAATGATTGGGAGGCCAAAGCTGTTTTTAATGCAGGAGCTATAAATATAGACGGAACAATTCATATTTTTTATCGAGCAATGTCTCATGATAATACTTCGGTTATTGGATATGCTAGTAGTGTGGATGGTTTTAGTATGGATAGATTGGATGAGCCGGCTTATGTTCCGCGTGAAGATTTTGAGTTAAAAAACCATCCTGGAGCAAATTCTGGATGTGAGGATGCGAGATTAACAAAAATAGGAAGGAGTGTTTTTATGACTTACACAGCTTTTAATGGACACGGAAATCCTCGTGTTGCTTTTACATCTATTTCTGTTGCTAATCTTAAGAAAAAAAATTGGAAATGGAAAAAACCAATTTTAATATCTCATCCGGACACTCATAATAAAGATGTCGCAATTTTTCCCAAAAAAATAAATGGAAAATACGCTGTTTTACATCGTTCCGGTGATAGAAATATTTGGATTGATTTTGTTGATGACTTAAAATTTGAAGGGGATAGATGGTTGAAAGGACAAATTTTAATGGAACCTCGAGAAGCATACCGGGATAATAAAAAAATAGGAATAAATGGTCCTCCAATTGAAACAAAACAAGGATGGCTTTTGTTGTATCATGGTTTGTCGAAATCAGATGGAAAGTATCATCTTTGGGCTACTTTATTAGACAAAAAAGATCCTACAAAAATAATTACTAGAGGAATGACACCTATTCTTGAAGCAGAAATGTCCTACGAAAAACACGGGATAGTTCCTAATGTTGTTTTCTCAAATGGAGCGATTATAAAAGGTAATAAACTTTTTGTTTATTATGGAGGGGCCGATAAGGTGTTGGGTGTTGCAACAATTAAATTAGATAAATTACTAGGTTGTCTGGCTGAAGGGGGTTTTTGTGAGTTGGATTAAAAAACTGGGTGTTAGATACCCAGTTTTTATTTATTTTCTATTATATTTATCCTCCAATCTCTCTTCGTCATTTTCATCAAATTCTCCGAGACAAATCTCTAGTATTTCAGTACCCTGTTCGCCTCCGTATATTCTGTGAGATGTTTCTTTTGGCACAAAGAATTCTTCTCCTTTTTTACCTTCAGATTTTTCTTCTCCGATTTGAATTATCGGTGTACCAGAAAGAACTTTCCAATGTTCTTCTCTATTGTGATGGAGTTGTAAACTTAATTCTTCGTTTGGTTTAACTGTAATTATTTTCACCGTTGCTTTTTCGTTTTTTGCAAATTGTTCAAATTTACCCCAAGGCCTTTTTTCTGTGTAGAACATAATGTTATTAATTATTTTTTAAATACTCTTTTAATATCTTTTTTGTCTCTTCTGGCCCTGAAACTTTTTGTGTCTTAATACCTGTTGATACGACTGAATAATCATTTCCTCCTTCGTAAATAGCGTCACCAAAGAAAATAGTTTTATCAGTAGTTGTTGAAAGAATTGGTAATATTTTATTTATACCATAAGCTTTGTCGATTCCTTTTTCTCTAATATCAATAGATGTTGAACCTCCAGCACTGACTTCAAATTCATTTAAATCTTTATCTAATATTTCTTTTAGTTTTAATCTTTTTTCTATATTAGGATCCCATTTAGTTTTTTCATCAAGGGGTGCTTTATCGCCTAATGCGGAAAATGTTATCTGACCTCCTCTGTCTTGAATTTGTTTTCCATAGACTTTTTTCGTTTGAAGAAATTTATTCTTTTCGACAGCTTTTTCTAGGGAATTAATTATTTTTGCTCTTTTCCCTTCACTTAGAATTTCTTCATAAACTTTATTCCAATTATTTTCTTCGAAACGATAGAAACTTCCTCCTGTTAGGGGGGCGATATATAAATTATTTAAATTAGCAGATTCAGGTAGTAGATCTATAAGTTGTTTTTTGAACTGAGAAAATTCTGCACCAGAAATTACAACAACTCTTTTGTGTTTTAGTAGTTCTGATATTATTTTTGACATTTCTTCGTCTATATTAGAACGACTTTTTGTAAGTGTTCTATCTAGATCGAAGATAAATAATTCAAGGTCTTCCATAAGGTTTATTATATATTAATTTTGATGTTTTGTGCTCTTGCTAGGAATTGGTTACAAATCACTAAGTATGTTTTTTGTGCTTTGCACTCAAACCTACTAAGTGTTCGCGACTCCGACTCGCAGTTTTTGTTTCTTATTGGGAAACAAAAACATCGCTCCGTCATTCAATTCCTGACACAAACAAAGCAGTTTGCTTGTTCCGAAAGAACAATTTCGTTTTGCTATATTGTCCTCTCGGTAGGAATTGAACCTACATCACAGCTTCCGCAAAGCCGTATTCTATCCATTGAACTACGAGAGGAATTGATACCTTTAAGGATATTTGTTTTTAAAACAAAAATCAATGGCTACGCTCGTAGCCATTGATTTTTTATGTTTTTTAAAGATATTTTGTGAGTTTATAAATTAGATTTACTTCCATCTCTTCTTTTTCTAGATAATTTGCAAGATGTCCATCTATTTTTCTGACATCTACATTTTCTAAGGGAATTACTACTTGAGAAAATAAATGAGAATCTTTCATTTTTAGGATAATTTGAGGATCTTCATCTTGTTCAATCCAATAAGATTTTATTTTTCCATAAGTATATCTTGTTTTTGCTACTACTACCCCTAAGTCATTTAATTCAAAATCAATAATTTCAGGTTTTCTCGCTGCTTGAACTGATAATGTGAAAGCTGAAAAGAAAATTAAAATTGCTAATAAAGCACTACCATTTATCATAGATAGAATAATAAGAACCACAGACACAATCCAAATAGTCCAATACCAATCTACACTTTTTTGTTTAAACTCATATTCAGGAGCTTTCCATTTTATATCTTTTTGTTCCATATAGATAAGTATAAACCCCCACACCTTTCCTAGTATCGTTTTTTAAACAAAATGTGAGTAGCTTATTTTTGTAAAGTTATTTTATTCTTAATGATTTTTAACTTCACATATCTATATAATACTAGGAAAGGTGTCGGGGGTAAAGCTAGAAAATAGAAAGTAGAAAGTGGAAATAAAAAACACCCCGGTTAGGGGTGGGAGAAATATTTTTTATTTGACTCATCCAACAATTTTTCAATGAAAGCGTTTAGTTCTCTTTGTGAATAAAAGAGGTTTAATGCTCGTGTTAACTGATTTGATTGTGGAATAGGTTCTTTTCCAAAATGCCTTAGAACAAATTTTTTCATTTTATCTCCTCGTTCTAGTTTTATTCTTTAAGTTCCAATCTTGATTATTGCATATTTTTTTGGAAAATAAAATAAAATAATGATAGTATATTCTGAACATTAATTAATAAATATAACAATGAAAAAAGTTTTAATTTTACAATCAAGGCCTGAAGATGAAGCCTCTGACAATGAGTTGGATTCTTTTTTGAAATTTGGTGAATTAAAAGAAGATGAGATCCGTCGGATTCGTATGGAGCAAGGGGATATTCCAAAAATTGATTTAGATAATTATTCTTCGATTATTGTTGGAGGTGGTCCTTACAACGTGAGTGATAAAAAAGAAAAAAAAGATGATAAACAAAAAGAAGCAGAAGCTTTCTTATCAGATTTGATGAAAGAGGTTGAAGAAAAAGATTTTCCATTTTTAGGTGCTTGTTATGGTTTGGGCCTTTTAAATAATTATTGTGGAGGGATTGTTTCTAAGGAAAAATATAGTGAAAATCTTGAAGCTACTGAAATAACCTTAACT
>CAYUZR010000030.1:0-6604 GCA_964449555.1 uncultured Candidatus Saccharibacteria bacterium | reverse complement strand
CTCACGGTACTTGTTCACTATCGATCTCTAAAAGTATTTAGCCTTACCAGTTAGTTCTGGCAGATTCCCTCAAGCTATTCGTGTCTTGAGGTACTCAGGAACAACAACAAGAAAGATATAATGTTTTCGTTTACGGGACTATTACCCTTTAGAGTTCTGCTTCCCAGCAGATTCAACTAACAAAATATTTTTTGACTTTCCTCATTCATAAATGAACGACACCGTTGTCCTACAACCCCGGTCACTCCTCGCTACGCTCGTCGTGAATTTTCAAGTATCAATTTTCAATTTTCATTTGACAAATTTTTGCTTTGCAAAAATTTGTTATTAAATGATCATTGGAAATTGGCAAATGATAATTCGTTCCGAACACAGTGAGGAACGACCGGTTTGGGCTCTTCCGCTTTCGCTCGCCGCTACTCACAGAATATCGAGTACATCATGCTACACACGATGTACAGATTTATGATTTAGGATTTAAGATTTATGAGAAAATTTGCCAAAGGCAAATTTTCGATTCTTAAATCTTAAATCTTACTTCTTAAATCTGCATCATATGCAATATGATGTACTCATTGTTTTCTTCTCCTCTGGGTACTGAGATGTTTCACTTCCCCAGGTACGCTCCGTGTTTAAAACACGGTCCTGCGGTTTCACCGCAGGGGGTTTCCCCATTCGGAAATCTCCGGGTCAAAGGTTGCTAGCCACCTAACCGAAGCTTATCGCAGACATGCCACGTCCTTCATCGCCTTTTAGAGTCAAGGCATCCACCATACGCCCTTATAAATTTCTTATTAGGAAATTTAAAAAACGCAATCTTAATGTTTCAGATGATAATTCAAAATCTGAAACACCGAATCTACTTAAAGATTCTTTTTGTGATTACTTTAAATTACAAAAAGTAATTTAAAGTTAATGCAATAATTCATCTTTCGATGAATCATTAATTTTACCTACAGATCTAAAAATTTAATTTTAAAATTAAACTTAAAGACCCTGGAATCTATCTATAATATCAAAACGATCTTATAAACGATTCCCAAAATCCATCCGATTCCAAGGATGAATTTTGATATTCAGTTTTCAAAGAAACTGTCTGCCTGTCGTTTCTTTCTTACTACCTCAATGCTGATTTCAAGCAAGCTTGAAATCAGCATTGAGGCAACAAAATTTAATAAAAAAACCGCTCTCACAAGCGGGGTATCCAGACAACATCTAAGACGCCATTATTGTTTCACCCGCTTATTAAATTGATTTTTTATTAACATAAATTAATGTAATGACTAGTATACTCGAATAGAAAAAAAAGTCAACAGAATTTTTATAAAAAAATGTTATAATAAATTTATTAAATAAGCTTATTAAAATTAACAAAATCCGTTCACTTTTTAGAAAAAATTTCGTAACGGACAAACAAAAAACATGTTAAATAAAATTATTATTGTACTAGTTATTTTTGTTGCAGGCTGGTTGGGAGCAACTTATTACAATAGTCAAAACCCTAATGAAGAAATTATCGGATCTGAGTCCGACACACAAAATAAAGAAATCATCACCAACAACGATATAAATACAGAAGAACAGAATTCAACCACAACAGAAATGGATGAGACAATGAAAAATATAGCAAAAAAATATTGTGACAGTATAGGAGTATCAGAGGTTTATTTAAGTAAGGACTTCATTAAAGTTGTTAGTAATATGCCCGGAGGAGGATCTTCTTATTATCCAGTTGATGGCAGGTCTCAATTCTCTTGTCCTGTTGTGGCTCCAGGTTCAATGTCCGAAGATTGTAAAGAAATCACCACTTCATCCGAAAATAAGTGGGAATCCATTTGTTCTGAATAAATATTTAATCTGTATAATTAAGATTAAAAAGGGCTAGACATTTGACGCCTAACTCTTTTTAATTATTTCCACGCAATGCGTTTAAACGGAATAAATATAATTGCCCAAGGGATAATCGAAAGAACAACAGGAATAATTATCTTTGGTTCTGTAAAAAACTTATTAACAAGTTCTATTGCAAGAGTAAAGTTCATATAAGAAAAACAAACTACCACCGCCAATGTATTTTTTCTATCCTGCCCAGACGCAAAGAAATAACCAACAATATGGAGAATTGCAAAAAAGATAAATAAATAAACTAAATGTAAAATATTCCCCCAGCCACCTAATATCATCTCAGCCTGCCTAGCAACAATAACAGCAATAAGAACCCCTAAAAGAATTGTCGAAAGAGATGTAAAAGTTTTTGATATCTTATTAATCTGAATTTGTAATTTTGTTTTTAAAACCTGAGCAAAAACAAAAGGAATATAAATTACAATTGCCAATAAATTAAACATCTCCCAAAAACTTACTTCTACCACTGTACCTGCAAAATATTGAATCAAAAAAGGAGCTGTTATCGGTGCAAGCAAAGATGTAACCACAGTTAAAACTAAAGAAAGACTCTGACGACCACGAACAATCTCTGTCAAAAGAGGTGCTGTCATTCCAACTGGCATCGCCGATAAAATAAGAAGAGCGATAGCAATATTCTTATCAAAAACTCCAACAACATAATAGACAGCAACGGGTAACAAAATCAATGTCGAAAAAGAAATCCCAAAAACTAATTTTTTATTATTCAAACTTTTTCTAACTTCTCCTAAATCGATTTTGAGAGAACTGAGAAAAAATATTACAGCTAAAATAAAAGTGCTATAACCAGATAAGAAAATAATATCTTGAGAATAAAAAATCCCTACAAAAAAAGCTAGAGCAATTATTAAATAGTGGTTTTCTGTAATTAGACGAATTATATTTAAGATTTTCATATTTTTATTAAATCTTCTTTAATTTCTTAGCTAATTTTTCTGTCTCTTCTAATAATTTATCTATTTCATTTAGCCCTTTTCCCCAAAAAGTTTTATCTGTTATATCAATATCCATTTTTACAAAAATGTTTTTTGGTGAGTCAGAAAGTCCTGCTGATAAAAATTCTTTTACTTTTTCAATAAATTTTGGGTTCTCTTTGACCGAATTTTGTAATGATTTTGAAATCAACAAACCGCTTGCATAAGAATAATTATAGAAAAAATTTCGAATATGACCCCAATAAATCCACCAATTTTCTGAACCTTTAGATTGTTCAACAAATTCACCCATATAAGCTGACATATGTTTTTGAAATAATCTTCCAATTTCTTTTTTATCTAAATATCCTTTTTTTCTAAATCTTTTATGTAAATCTTGCTCAAATTTGTAACAAGCAATTTGTCGAAAAATTGTTGAAACGCTATCATTTAATTTTTGCATTAAAATAGTTAATTTTAATTCATCATCAGCCTCCTTTAGGATATCTTCTAACACAAAATCTTCCATAAAAGTACTAGCAACTTCAGCTGTTGATGTAGGGGTTCCAAAATTTAATGCATTCTGTTTTTCTCTCATCAGCTCATCATTTATTCCGTGTCCTGCTTCATGAGCCATAGTTAAAACATCATTTAATTTATCTGTATGATTTAAAAGGATATATATTGGTTGAGATATTTTATTATAAACACAAAACGCTCCATCACTTTTCCCTTTTTTAGGATGGGAATCAATTCGCCCTTCTTTTATGAATTTATGATAAATATCAAAAAATTTTTTGTCTAAATTTTTAAAAACTTTCAGAACTAAATCAACAGCTTTAGCATAAGTATATTCTTTATCAACCTCTCCCACCGGAACGTTTTTTTCATGATACTCTAGTTTATCGACTCTCATTAATTTAGATTTAAGTTCATAATATCGATTAGAAATATCAAATCTACCAGAAACAGATTCTACTAAGGTATCAACAACCTCCGAATCAATATCATCACTAATATGCCGAGCTAAATCAGGTCGTCTCATTTTTCTAAGTTCATCACCAATCTTTTTCGAATGTAAAACTGAGTTTATTTCATATTCAGCAACATCAGAATGTTTTTCTAAAATTTCATTTAATACTTTATTAGCAAAATCTCTTACTTCTTTGTTTTGACTACTAATCAAACTCATAATTTCAGCAAAAGGTTTTTTTTCTTTTTTACCATTCTCTAGCAAAACTTTTCTCTCTTCTTTCAATAAAAAATCATCAAGCATATCTACCCAATTTGAAAAACCTGTTTTTGAAGTCAACGATAAAATGTTTTCTTCTTTTTCTGATAATAAATATTTCGCATCAACAAAAGATGTTTCTAGATAATGTTTATATTTTTGTAATCCTTCATATTCCAAAAACTTTTTTTGATCTTTTTCTGAAATCTTTGCTATTCTCATCGAAAAAAAACGAATGTCATTTGCAATTTTTTGAGCAAAATCGTTTATTTGGTTATTTTTTGCTTTTAGCTTTGGATTATTTTGATCTTGAGCTGATCGTAAATAAAAATAATATCCGAAATTACCAGAAGTTCCAAAATTGGCCACCCAGTCTTCGTATTCACTCAAAGCTTCCATTAAAACAATAGGATCTTCTAAATAATCTTTCCTGTCTTTCCACTTGTTTATAAACTCATAGCTCTTTTTTTCTACAAGTTTTTTTTCTTCTTCAATATTTGTGTCATCATTTTCATTACGGAGAAGTGATAAATCCCAACATACTTTTTGTTTTTTTAAACTATCCATATTTAATTATTCGGTTAAATCATTCTCTTTTAGAAAATCTATATACATCCTGTCAGAGCCTGTTATATGCCCCAAGAACCAATCTTCTAAATAATCGATCACATCAAAACAACTTGCTATTTCATTACCATCTTGTTGTTTTTCCAATTCTTCAATTTTTTTTATAAAGAAACCATGTTGTTGTTTGTGTTCTTCTGCATACTCATAATCAAATTTATCAAAGTATTCTTCTTCTGTACCAAAGTGCTCTATAGTATATTTTCTTAATTCATCAATCAAGACTTTGGTTTCATCTATTTTTTCAAAGAACTCAGGATCATTTGCTAGTGTATACAATTGATTCAAAACATCAACTAAATGTTTGTGTTGATTATCTATTTTTTTATTTCCAACACTATATTCATCTTTCCATTCTATTAACATATTTTTGTTTAAAATTAAATTTATAAATTTTATTTAAAATAAATAGGTATTTCTAAGGCATCGTCATTATGAGGTAAGCCAGACGGATTATCTTTTTGTAGTATAAATATCCCTTTTTCTGAAAATTCACCTATATTTATAGGCTTAATAAATTCTAGAGAACCTTCAAACTGAACAAAATCTTCAACCATCCAATTGCTTTTTGCGGTAGCATAGCCTTCAACAATTATTTTCCCATCCCAATCAGTGAGTATCACAGGAAAATCTCCTTCA
Organism: uncultured Candidatus Saccharibacteria bacterium; assembly: GCA_964449555.1. Lineage (GTDB taxonomy): Bacteria > Patescibacteriota > Minisyncoccia > Phycocordibacterales > UBA12079 > UBA12079. The sequence goes on along the minus strand of CAYUZR010000030.1, from coordinate 1,270 downwards.
AAAAACCAAGTTCCTAACGCTTCACCACGAATAGTTAATGGGCTTTTTATTTCTTGATTTGGTCGTGGATTATCTAAACGAATTAAATTTATTTTTTCTAATTCATTACCAATATTTTCAACAAAAATCTTGTCTGATTTTTTATCTCGACATTGCTGAGGATAACTTTCCATTATGGGATTTCCTGCTCTCGCGCAACTATCAAAATCCTCGACGACAACAACTTCTTGTGTTACAGCAAAATAAACAAAAGCAACAATAATAATTAAAAATACAATAATTTTTCTTTTTAGTTTCATTTTCATTCTCTATATTATATACCACTATATAAAAAACAAAAAAGCTTGAATACTAAATAATATTCCAACATTCCTAGGAATGTTGGAATATTATTTTTGACACGCAAAACAATAAAAGTAACTTCTTTGGCCTAGTTTTTTTCGGGCTATTTTTGTTTTTTTACATTTTTTACATACTTCCCCTTCTCGGCGATATACATTTAAAACTTTTTGAAAGTTACCGAGTTTTCCTTCTAAATCTCGATAATCTGAGTCAGAAGTTCCGCGCATTTTTATTGCTCTACGCAAAATTGATTTTGTGTATTTAAAAATTTTTTCTATTTCTCCATCACTCAAAGTCTGCACTTTTCTTTCGGGATGCACTTTGGCTGAAAACAAAATTTCACTCCGATAAATATTTCCTATTCCCGCGATCACTTTTTGATCTAAAAGCAGAGTTCCTACAACAGATTTTGGTTTTTTATCCAAAATTTCTTTGAATTTTTTTAGAGTAAAACTAGAACCTAAAGCATCCACTCCAAGTTGAGAAATTTCTTTCATTTCATCAACTTTTTTAGTTTCTATCACTTCAAGCCAACCAAATTTTCTCAAATCAGAAAAATCTAATGTATTTCCTGATTTAAAAATAATTTTGTGATGAATGTATTGATTAACCTTCTCCAAAAACTCTTTTTGTAAACGTCCGATGTCTACAGGTTTAAAAAGTAAGTGTCCTGACATTTTAAGATGTATGATTACTGATTTTTTGTTAGCCAAATCAATTATGATATGCTTCCCTATTCTTCTCGCCTCTTTAATTTTTGCCCCAATAATTTCTTTTTTAAATTTAGAAAAATTTGGTCTAACCCTTTTCTTCCAATCACTCCAAAAATCGACGATAGTCTCGTCTATAATTTTTTCATTTAAATCATTAACGATTGTTTGTACTTCGGGTAATTGAGGCATAGAGTAGTTTTTAGTTATTAGTTTAT
>CAYUZR010000029.1:0-6645 GCA_964449555.1 uncultured Candidatus Saccharibacteria bacterium | reverse complement strand
ATAGTAGCGAACCCGTCTAATGAATGAGCTGCGATACTGATTCCTATGCCAAAACAACAGACGCAATGCGCGATATGACGAGATTCTATATGTTACATTAGATTTAGAGATATTTTTTTGCATATGTTTCAAAAGCAGTTGGGTCCTTTATAGCGCCTCCAAAGTGGATAAAAACACTGTCTACTTCTTCAAGTTTTTTATCTTTCGCATATTGATAATGTTTTGGCCCATACCCAAAAATCGAGTAAGGAGTCAAAATATATTTATTTCTAAACCGTCTCAGAATAACAGCATGGAGCGCAGCTTGATCTTGATAGATTCCTTTCTGGCATTCCTCTCGCCACTCTCGCAGAAATCTTTTACCCAGCTTGTCGGTAGGAAAACACACGATATCTGAACAAAATGGTTGCACAAACCAATACTTCAAAAGTTCCCATGTTGTCAGATTTGCTGCTTCTGTGGTTTTGGCTCGGCGCAACTTTCTGAACGAGAAGTTACCACGACCCCCGAGCTGACGATTATCTTTTGCTGTGGAAAGAAGGATAGATCCGCGATGCTTTTCCATAAAATCTTCAAAATCCTCTTTGGGTCCGCGAACAAGTATGTCAACATCCAAGTACAAAATATAATCGTAATTTTCGAAAGGAATATAAGAATCGACGAGAGTTCGCACATTCGCAATAGCCCACTTCTTAAACGAATGATACTTATTTTCCGAAATAGTCTCTTTATTAAAACGCCGAACATCACAGGTAGCCATAGGTGCCATGGACTCAAGATCAAGATTAAGATCTTCTTGTCGTATCGGTATCACCTGTGTCTTTAGAGATATATCAAAAGGCACTGTAGCTTTATCGGTCAATATATATACATCTTTATCAAAACCCGCTTGACGCAATGTGCGATAAGCGGACGAAAGACATTGTAGTGCTGGTTCTCCAACTGCAACAAAATATATAGCGTAACTCATAATAATAAGCTTACCTGTTTTCCTCGCATTATTCAAGTAGGTATATTTATGCTATTGTAGTATTATTCACTAACTTAAAATATGATTTCAAAAATAAAGACTGCTTTTTCTATCTTTTTTTCATATACCATACGAGTATGCTCTTATTTAATCCCCAGAGACAAAAAAATCTGGGTTTTCATCGGGTGGCATAAAAATAATGAGCGGGAGATATTCGCAGATAATTCAAAATATCTTTTCTTATATGCATCGCGTATGAAAAACGACATTCGTCCAATATGGATAGCACAAGATAGAGTCATGGCAGACATACTTACTAAGAAGGGGTACGAGAGTTATAGTATTGGTTCAGTCAAAGGATTATATTACTCACTCCGCGCAGGATATACATTTATAAGTGCGTTTTTGCCTATGGCGCATTGGCGACTCTGCGGAGGAAGTCAGATCGTACAGTTGTGGCATGGTGGCAGTGTAAAAGGAAAAGTTGGGCTCAATCGCTTAGAAGGTATCTCGCTCATACAGAAAATTATCGAGCGACTTTCTTTGCCCGGCGTATTCCAACGATTTGATTTTTTTGTAACATATTCTCCATATTCCGCACTGACCTTCCCTAAAAAAAATTTCAATATACCGGATGAGAAAATACTTATAACCGGTATACCCAGACACGATGTGTTCTTCAGAGATGTACCCGATGCGGAAATTGATTTACATACACCACTACACGACAAGCTAAAAGAAATACGCGCCAACGACCCAGAGAAAATCATTTTCTATGCGCCCACATTTAGGCGTGGGAAAGCTTCAAAATCACCCTTCTCACAATTAGACCTTGATGCGCTTGAGGAGTTTGCAATACGAATGAACTACTTTTTTATCATCTCTTTACATCCAAAATATACGACTTCAAAATGGGCGGCCGAGGGAAAATTTTCTCATATCTTCTTTTGCAGTCCCAGTTATGATAAACTTCCTCTCTTAAAACAATTTGATATGCTAATCACTGATTATTCGTCCACCTTCATAGACTTTCTACTTCTTAATAAACCAATTATTTTCTTTGCATATGATTTAGAAGAATACAAGAGAGATCCGGGAATTGATGAAGAATTTTGGAATTTTATTCCAGGTCCACGCGCTCAAACTATGACCGAATTGATGCGCGCCCTGGAACAACCCGACAAGTTTGTCGCCAAACGGGAACAAGCAAGAGACAAGTTTTTCAAGTATAAAGACGGCGCGGCATCAGAGCGCATAGTACGCGCAATACTAAAATTATAATCTATGAGGATAAAAAGTAAGACACACCCCTAAGACGCTTAGACATTCTTAAAAACCGAGCATTAGTTTGACTCAATTGTTCGGGTATTTCCCCTCTAACACTCTGAATTACGAAACTACTTCCTACTACGAATTTCTAGAAATTTTCCATCTTCATTCCAGAAAAATCTCACATTAGCTACTGCTAGTGCATCGATTTTTCTGAAATAAATCTGAAAAATTCTAGAAAATTCTCGCTACGAAATCAGTTTCGTAATTCAGAGTCTAACAACAAAAGTAAAATCCTCTTTCAACACCTCGGTAAAAGCTTCCGCCATTTTTCTTACATAAATAGGGTCGGTTTTTGAAGATGGAAATTTTTTTGAACTTACAGATATCAGTTGCATAAATTTTTAATCTATTTGTTTTTTAATTTCTGTCATTAGAATTTTAATATCGTGATTTTTGATAACATATTGTCTAAAAGTTTCAGAATGTTTTTCCAGTCCACTAATCGGTAATTTTAAAATATTTTTTAGTTTTTTCGCCAAATCTTTGGGATTATTCTTTTTAAATAAAAACTGCTCCGACAAAACTCCTTTAAACGACTTATTCGAGACCAAAACTATATTACCACAAGCCATAGCTTCGAGAATGGTCTTATCGAAACTTCCACTTTGAGTTAAATTAACAAAAACTCGGGACTCATTATAAATTTCAGGAGCCTTGTAGTTAGATACAGACTTGTGGAAACTCAATCTCCCCCCTTCTTCCAAAGAAATTGATTTTTCTTTTAGTTTAGCATAATACTCATTGTCTCTCTTCAAACTATCTCCATAAATTCTGGCTTCAAATTTAATCTTGTCTTTATCAAGTAATTTTAATGCCCTAATCAAAACATCCAAATTTTTAACAGGCGAAATTCTCCCTAATGACAAGATCGTCTTTTCTCTTTTGGAAACTGACTTTTTAGGAACAAATAATCGAGTGTTTATTCCTGCCGGCATAATTTTAGATTTATGGCTTTTAGCTGAAAAAGCAAAATGAGAAGTGTAAAAAACTGTCCCAGCAAACCATATTGCTATTCGAGCTTTCAGTCCTCCTTTTTTGTGATTATACCAAAAGAATATTTTTTTCCCCCAGTAACGCCAAAATAAGCCCCCCAAGACCATATATTCTGGATTCATATGTACAAAAACTTTCTCGTAGTTTTTTCTTTCATTCCATATATATTTGAAAAATTTTTTTAAATATTCAAATTTTGAAACTTTTTTTTCTTTGCCAAGTGAAAATACTCTGGTATTTTCGGGTAAATCATACTCCCCTTTCTCTAAACAAATAACTGTCAACTTTTCACATTTTTTAGCAAACTCCAAAAGCCAATCATGAAAAAATCCGAGAACATCATCGTTTTTATCTACTTTTTGTGTGAGGATTAACAACTTCATTGACTTTTTTTTTAATTAATATATTATACAAGTAATCACCAACGGAAAAGATAACCCTACAAGGTTCCGTCCTTGTGGGGCCTTTTCTTTTTATAAGATAATTTGTTATCTAGGTTATTCATAAATCTCAAATACGGTTTAATTACTTTAAATCTCAAAAGAGCTGAGAATCTATATTGGTTGGGAATTAGAACAGCCTTACATTTAGTGTTCTCAATTAAATGTTTAATCAAGCAATAAAAATCACCATCACCACTAACAATTATTGCCCTGTTAAAATTATTATACTCTATCATTGTTTGCAGAACTAACTCAGCATCTACATTACCTTTCGTAGTTCCATCCTTATATTCTAATGTTGGTTTAAAAATACAAATAAACCCAGCACCTTGCAGAGATTTATAAAGATTGTTATTTCCTTCAACATATCCGATAAAAAGAAAGGCTTTCTCAATATCATATTTTTCTTTTAAATAAATTCGAAATCTCGCAAAATCAAGCTTCCAGCCCAAAGACCGAATGCTTAGATTCAAGTTTTGACTATCTATAAAAGCGTAATTTTTTTCTTTATCTATATTTTTCATCATTTTTTCCAATCTTTTATAACTAATCTTTTTCTTCTCTTATCTAACTCAACCACAAGTTTTTGTGATTTTTTCCAACCTAAATTCCTAATTTCTTCTATAGGTAAAGTTATGTAATAACTTGTACTACCTTTTGATAGTTTTCTAATGTTTCTATCTCTTAAATTTCTTCTTGCCATATTTTTTATATTAAAAATTAAATACGTATTTAAATACTGATTTAAATACGTATTTAATTATACATTATTTTTTATAAATAACTTTAGAATTATTGTATTGAAATAATTCCAAAATTAGATGAGATTCGTTTATTTTTTCGAAAAAATTTCGTGAGCCGTATAGCAATACGGTGAACGGAATTTTGAGAAAAAAGGAACGAATATCGCTAATTTTGGAGTTATTTAAAACATCTCTCCCAATCTTTTTTATAAGCATTTAAATATTCTTCTTTTGTTTTTATTGCCCTTTGTTCAATATCCACTAAGGCGTTGGTTTTCATTTCATCCAACAAATTTCTATTTTCAATAAGATTTAATATTTTTTTAACAAAACACCTTTTACTTCCCCTATTACAAACCTCAACACTTCCCTTTTTCAAAACATCCCCTACCAAACCAACATCAGTTGTTAAAATAGGACAACCAGCAACAGCAGATTCCAACAGAGTTAATCCGTAACCCTCATAATTAGAAGTTGCCAAAAACAAATCAGCTGTTTTGTAATAAGAAATTAAATCATCAGTCCAACTTTCAAAAACAACATTGTTTTGTAGTCGTAAGTCATAAACTGTTTTTTGTAACTTTTGCCTTAACGATCCGTCTCCAACAATTACCAAACCTGTTTTGGGATCTTTTTTTACCACTTCTTTCATTGTTTTTATCATCAATGAAATATTTTTTTCTTTTTCAAAACGAGAAGCAGTGAAAATAATGAAGTCAAATTGAGGATATCTTGTTTTTAAATTAAATTTAATTTCTGTATTTTTTATTTTCTCTATATCAACAAAAATAGGTAGCACAGAAACCTTATCTTCTTTGGCAATTTTCCATTTAATAATTGATTTTTTTATTCTTTCGCTAACTACCCGAACTCCATCAGCCTGCATAATCAAAAAAGAAGCTAACTGGCCTCTGCTTTTATTAAAAATAGAAGCTTTTTGAAAACCCCAGCTCAAAAAATCAGTGTGAACCTGTAAATGTAGTTTAGTTTTTCTAGTTTTTGCAATTACCCAACCAACAAAACCAGTCTCAAAAGGATCTTGGGTAGTAACAAGAACTTCATTCTGGTTGCCTAAATTTCCAATTATTTTTCGACTGATTTTTATAGCATCAGTTATATAAAAAAATTTGTTTTTTGAGTTAGTTGGATGGATAGTTATGTTAGATCCAATTCGTCTTTGTGATATAAACCTGTGATTTTGGTGGGAAAAAACAATAATTCGTAATTCCTCCACAAGACCACCATATTCCAAAATCCTCCGCTGAACAGCGGAGTTGTCCTCAAACAATTTTCGATCTGTTGATATCATTAATATCTTCATTTCTTTATACTAGCATTCAAACAAGCAAAAATTAAGACCGGATCAGATGATCCGGTCAAATTTAACGAGGACGAACCCAGAGAGTTTCCACCCAACTACCGTCCAGTAGTAAGATTCCAGAAACTGGATTTTCTTTCCAAGTTCCGTCTGATGACGCATATACATCATCAGATTCAAGAACAACAGCACCGTCTATTTCGTTGAGAACAACACCCTCAACAACCTCTTCAGATATAGGATGTTTTACAACAATAACTTTATCCATTTAATTAATCCTCCTTTAACCTAAGATTAGATCTTCTAAACCAATCTCTACCACTTTGATTAATTTCTTTATGTTCTCTGATCCAAGAAAAGATTCTTTGTAAAAGACGAACAGAATTTCTGTTTGGAAGCGCTCTTTTTTCCAGAGAAGGAAACATTCTTATAAAACTTTTATCAACCACAAAACCTCCTTATGTTTTTTTGTTTTGTACTTCTAGCACCAATAATAAACCAAACAAAAAATTAAATCAACAAAAAAGAGTTGGAATTAAAATCCAACTCTTTACAGAATTTACCACCCTTTGTTTGTTTGACGATATGTAAGATCAAAATTCTCTCCACGAGAGACTTCTTCAATTTTCTGAGAAGATCTTAACTTCTTTAATAGTTTGCCAACTAAATCTGACGAAAGAAAAGTCTTCTTGCATAGATAATCCTGAGTAACCCCTCTCTCGTCTTTGTTCCATACCGGAATAAAACTTAACAAAAAACCTATCGTAGAGTGACGCAATTCCATAACTCCTCCTCACAATTTTTATTTACACGATAGTAACTAATCTAAAACAAGATTACATTATT
>CAYUZR010000028.1:0-6843 GCA_964449555.1 uncultured Candidatus Saccharibacteria bacterium | reverse complement strand
CACCACTAGCGTTTATTTCCTCAACAGCCATTTGCATCGCTAATAAAGCATTTTCACCAAAATCTGCTGCTACACCAGTGAGAGATATAACGGCTCCAATCTTTATTGGTTCACTGGAATTATTACCGCCATCATTACTAATTATCCCAAAACCAACTACAATTACTATTAAAACAACAACTATCCAAATTATTTTTTTCATATCGAAAATACTCTAGCACAGCCTTCCCTTATTTCCTACCTCAACAACTCAGTTAACTTCTGCGAATTAGCCATCAAAACCTCCATAGCAGCAGTTTGTTGATCCATACCACTCTTAACCCTCTCTTGAATCTCTTCAGCTAAAACTTGAAAAAATTCTGGGTCTTTTTCTATCGCAGTAAATAATTTCTCCTGTTGTTCTTTAGGAATATTACCAAGTTGTTTCTTCAACATTGATTTCATTAGAAAATTCATAGATCCAGATTATACCATATGTCACTAGATTTTTTAGAATAGTTTGATATACTTTTTTTCACTTGGGCCCGTAGCTCAGTTGGCTAGAGCGCCTCATTTGCACTGAGGAGGTCGGGGGTTCAATTCCTCTCTGGTCCACAAAAGTAAAAAACGCTGATATTTTAATATCAGCGTTTTTTACTTTTGTGGACCAGAAGCAAAGTCCCTGCGGACTTTGCGTGAGGAATTGAAAAGTGGAGGCATGTTTTTCGTAGCCTGTCTGCCGATAGGCAGGCGAAGCGAAGGAAACAGCCGAGCTGGGGTCGCGAACACTTAGTAAATTTGAGTGCGAAGCACGAAAAATTTACTTAGTGATTTGTGACCAATTCTAATTTCTTAAATTCACAAAATTTAAAAGTCCAAAGCTACCGCTTTGAGATTTGCAAAGACGAAGAATGGAAGAATTACAACCTAAGTATTATTTGACAATAATCTAAATTAGTTTTACAGTTTTAAAACCTCTTGCAAAAATTTTATATTCAGTTATTATATAAAAGTACTTATTGATTGTTGTTCAGCTTGCTGAACAATCTGATGTAGGTACACTGAAGAAAGTTGTGTTTTCGGACATAGCTTTTTTCATTTCTACATAATATTATAGATGGAAAAAGCCAGCGACATTTTTTCATTTCTACTAATATAAATAATCTTACTGAAACCTCCTCTGAGGTTTTTATTTTTTATGGTAAAATTCTTTTATGTCAAATCTTTACGAAAACAAAGCAAAAAATATTTCGAAAACTTGGTTGTTGATGACAATCTTTTTGATTGTGGTTGTTGCAATTGGTTGGGTTTTTAGTCAGGTGATGGAAGATAGTAGTATTTTATATTTTGCAATTGGTTTGAGCTTACTTATGAATATTTTTTCTTATTGGTTTTCGGATAAGATTGTTTTAAAAATGTCTGGAGCAAAGTTAATCGAAAAAAATGAAAATTTTGAATTATATGGAATTGTTCAAAATTTAACGATGAAAGCTCATTTACCAATGCCAAAGATTTATATAATTGAAGACCAAGCTCCTAATGCTTTTGCAACAGGAAGAAGTCCAAAAAAATCTGCAATTGCTGTTACTAGAGGATTGTTAAATATTTTAGAAAAAAATGAATTAGAAGGTGTAATTGCTCACGAGCTTTCTCATATTGGTAATAGAGATATCTTAATATCAACAATTGTAGTGGTGTTGGTTGGTTTTGTTGCACTCTTAGCTGATTGGTTTAGATGGGGGCTTATATTTGGCGGAAGAAATTCTGATAATAATAATTCAGGTGTTTTAATGGTGATTGGTATTGCTTTGGCTGTTTTAGCCCCTATAGCAGTTACTTTGATTCAATTAGCTGTTTCGAGAAAAAGGGAATTTTTAGCTGATGCCTCTGGTGCAATGATGACACATAATCCGAGAGGTTTAGCAGATGCTTTGGTTAAAATTTCAAACAATCCAAATCAATTAAAAAAAGCAAATAGGGCTACAGCTCATATGTATATTGCCAACCCTTTTAAGGGAGGAAAAATGATGAAGATGTTTATGACACATCCGCCTGTTGAGGAGAGAGTCAAAGCACTTATAGGGGGCAAATAATATAAGCATCCTTTTATGAGGGTATCGGATATCCTCATAAATTTATATAGGAGAGGTGGCAGAGTGGTTTAATGCGCATCGTTGGAAACGATGTGTGCTGTAAGGCACCGCAGGTTCGAATCCTGTCCTCTCCGCACGACCAAAAATAAAACAGTGCCGACGCACTGTTTTGTTTTTGTGTCGTTACTCTGAGAGGACAGGATTCGAACCGAACGAGTATATTTTTTCGTAACGAAGTGAAGAAAAAATACGAGTAAGCGGGGTCGCGAGTTCTTAACGAAAACGAGTCCCGAAGGGCGAAGTTTGAGTTTAGGACTGGAGACCGAATCCTGTCCTCTTAAATACCAACCTAAGCTGGTATTTTAAAATGTCGTCACATTCGAGAGGACAGGATTCGAATGGCGCAGAAAAAGAAAAATTTTTAATTTTTCACTTTTTCGAGCCGGGGTCGAGAATACTTTGGCTTTTGGAATCCGTAGCGTAACGAAGGACGAACAAAAGACTTAGTGATTCGTGACCGAATCCTGTCCTCTATTTAAATACCAGCTCAAACTGACTTTTTTTAGTCTTGTAGAGAGGACAGGATTCGAACCGAACGAGTATATTTTTTCGTAACGAAGTGAAGAAAAAATACGAGTGAGCGGGGTCGCGAGTTCTTAATAAATTTTTAAAAAACTCCCCGAGGTCAAGCTACTCTACTTACTTAGTAAAAACAATGAATTTTTTAAAATTAATCATAGACACCGGGCTACTCATTCAGTTTCGAAAAATAAAAGAATTTTCTTTAAAAACAAAACACCCTCGTCCTATCGGACTTCAGGTGTTTTGTTTTAGAAAATTCATTATTTTTTCTAAACTTCACAGTAGCACCGGTCTCTCGTTCATAATTTTTGAAAAATTCATTGTTTTTGTTAAATTCGTTAGTAGCATCGACTTCCGTTCGTTTTTTAAAAATTTATTTAGAATTGGCGCCGAATCCTGTCCTCTTAAATCATTTTCTGCTGATGATTGTTTTTAAATAATTTTTTATCAAAATTAAAAAAGCAAGGAATTTAAGCTCGTTTAGGGCGTCAAGAATTTACACCTTAGAGATTCTGTTTCGTAGAGCACTATCCACAGATGTTTTTTAAAAAAATAAAGTAAAATTATAAATAATTAGTAATTTAAAATTTGAAACAGTAGCTGAAAAAAGAAAATTTGCTTTGCAAATTTTCTTTACTTTATGTTTGCTACAAACTAGAATAATATGCCTAAAGTTACCAAAAAGACTAAAAAAAATGCTGATTTTGTGAAAAAAATTCAAAAAAGGGATGGGAGAGTTGTTCCTTTTAATGTTGAAAAAATTGCAAATGCTGTCTATAAAGCCATGCTAGCTTCGGGAGAAGGTTCAGAAAAAGATGCTCGATTTGTTGCTCACAGAGTATTTTTGGATTTGGTAAAAATTTCTAAAAGATATAAAACTTTTGTTCCAACAATTGAAGGAATTCAGGATTCAGTTGAAACAGAACTTATTTTAGGTGATTATGTAAAAACAGCCAAAGCTTATATTTTGTATAGAAAAGAAAGAGCAAAATTGAGAGAAAAGGGAATTGCAGTGCCAGAAGATGTGAAAAAACTTACAGCTGAAGGTAAAAAATATTTTAGAAATCCTCTAGCAGAATTTATTTATTATCGTTCTTATTCAAAATGGATAGAGAAAGAAGGAAGAAGAGAAACTTGGATTGAAACAATTGATCGTTATATGGCCTTTATGAAAGAAAACTTAGGCAAAAAACTTTCTGGGGCAGAATATAAAAAGATAAGAAGATTTGTTTTGGAACAAAAAACAATGCCTTCGATGCGTTTGGTTTGGTCTGCTGGAAAAGCAGCAAGAAAGACAAATGTAACCGGTTATAATTGTTCTTTTATTGCTCCTTCAAAACCACAAGATTTTGGAGAGATTATGTATATTTCAATGTGTGGTGGAGGTGTTGGATTTTCTGTTGAAAGTCATACTGTTCAGCAATTTCCTCAAATTAAAAAACAAACCGGAAAAATGAGAAAAACTTATGTGGTTCCGGATAAGAAAGAGGGCTGGGCTGATGCTTTTGTTTATGCTGTAAAGACTTGGTTTGCAGGAGAAGATATAGAATTTGATTATTCTAAGTTACGACCAGAAGGAGCAAAGTTGAAAACAATGGGAGGCAAGTCTTCTGGGCCAGAACCTTTGAGAGAATTGATGACATTTACTAGAAGAAAAATGTTATCTCGACAAGGAAAACGACTAAGTAATCTTGATATTCACGACATTGTTTGTAAAATTGGTGAAATTGTTGTTGCTGGTGGCGTGAGAAGGACAGCTTTGATTTCTTTGTCTGATTTAGATGATAGAGAAATGAGACGAGCAAAATTTGGCCAGTTTTATGTTACAGAGCCACAAAGAAGTATGGCAAATAATTCTGCTATTTATAACGAAAAACCAAGCAATGTTGAATTTATGGATGAGTGGATTACTTTAATGAAGAGTGGTTCTGGTGAAAGAGGAATTTTTAATCGAGGTTCACTTATAAAGCAAATGCCTGATAGAAGATGGAAAGTATTTGAAAAAGATCTTGATACTTCTGGAGTAAATCCTTGTGGAGAGATTATTCTTAAATCAAAACAATTTTGTAATTTGTCTGAAATTGTTGCTCGAGCTGATGATACTGAAAAAACATTGATGGAAAAAGCTAGATTAGCTGCAATTTTGGGAACTTACCAAGCAACATTAACGAATTTTGGTTATTTGTCTGATAAATGGAAAAAGAATTGTGAAGAAGAAAGATTGCTAGGAGTTTCTATAACAGGACAATGGGACTGTCGTATTATTCGAGACAATCCAAAGTTATTACAAAAATTAAAAAACCAAGTAATAAAAACAAACAAACAATATTCTAAAAAATTTAAAGTGAAACCTTCAACTTGTACTACATGTGTAAAGCCGTCAGGAACAGTTTCCCAACTCGTTAATTCTTCTTCTGGGATGCATCCACGACATTCAGAATATTATATTAGAAGGGTTAGAATTTCAGCTACTGATTCTTTATTTCAAATGTTAAGAGATCAAGGTGTTCCTTATCATCCAGAAGTTGGCCAAAATAAAGATACTGCAAATACTTATGTTTTAGAATTTCCCGTGAAGTCTCCTACAAAATCAATCTATAAAGATGACTTATCTGCTCTTGAACAGTTGGAGCATTGGAAAGAAGTTAAAACAAATTATACTGAACATAATCCATCTGTAACTGTTTCTGTTGGTGAAAATGAATGGATTGAGGTAGGGAATTGGGTTTATACAAACTGGGATATTGTTGGAGGTTTGTCATTCTTACCTCGTTCGAATCATGTCTATAAATTAGCACCATATGAAGAAATTGATAAAAAAACTTATGAAGAAATGTTGAAAAGATTTAAGAATATTGATTTTTCTAAAATTGTTACTTATGAAAGGACTGATGAAACAGAGGGGGCTAAGGAATTAGCTTGTATGGGTGGACTTTGTGAGCTATAAATTTTTCCAAAACTGGCGCCCTTTGGATTTTCTTCGGCAAAAACGTCAGTTGCCGTACTTGGTACATACGTCTCCCTCCATTTTCACCAAAGAAAATCCAAATCGCATCCAGTTTTGGAATAATTTACACGCATGATAATTAAAAAAAATATAAAAAATTCAAACGCCCCATATGCGGGGCGTTTGAATTTTTTGCAAAAAACAGTTGAAATTTTAAAATATTAGTGTAGTATGTATGACATTATGACTAAGATAGCAGTAATAGAAACAGGGGGAAAACAGTATAAAGTTGCCGAAGGCGATGTTATTAAAATTGAAAAACTTCCTGGTGAAAATAAAGAAGGGGGTAAGGTTACTTTTGACAAAGTGCTTCTTACTGACGATGGAAAGGATACAAAAATAGGTTCTCCTTTTATAGCTAAAACTAAGGTTGATGCTACTTTTGTTGAGGGAGGAAGAGATAAAAAAATGCACATCATTAAGTTTAAATCAAAGAGTAATTATTCTAAGAAAATCGGACATAGACAGCCTTATTCAAAGGTTAAGATTGTAAAGGTATAGACTGACTATCCGTCCATAGCTCAGCTGGTAGAGCAACCGGCTCTTAACCGGTAGGTCGTAGGTTCAATCCCTACTGGACGGACAAGAATTCTAATTAAAATAAAAATACTAACTAAAATACCATGTCACAAGATCAATTAATAAAACTAGCTTGTCAGAATTGTAAGAGAATCAATTACTGGAGTCGAAAAAATAGAAAAAAAGTTGAGCGAAAAATAGAATTAAAAAAATTCTGTAAGTGGTGTAAATCACATAAAACTCACAAAGAGATAAAAAAATAAAAAAATTTATAAAATAAAACCATGAGGGTATCAGATACCCTCATGGTTTTATTTAAATTCTGTGCTGTGCCCAGGAGTGGACTCGAACCACCACGGATTACTCCACTAGTTCCTAAGACTAGCGCGTCTACCAATTTCGCCACCTGGGCATTTCTATTACGAAAATAATAGTAACAAAAAAGTAACTGGAAAACAACAAATTTTTTGTATTAATTTAATATTAAAAGTTATCCACACCCGTTCACAAAAACACTTGCAAAGTTTTTATATTCAGTTATTATATTAATCGTACTTATCTAATAGCTTGCTATCAGGTAAGTACATTGAAAAAAGGCGTTCCTTCGGGATCGGCTTTTTTCACGTCTTTTTAATAATGCAATTAGATTTTGATTGTGATATT
>CAYUZR010000027.1:0-7269 GCA_964449555.1 uncultured Candidatus Saccharibacteria bacterium | reverse complement strand
GAGTCATCTGTAACTACCATATCCACAAGAACATATCCTGGATAAATCTTCTCCGTTTCTTCAATTCTTTTTCCTCCTTTTACTTTAATTTTCTTTTCCATAGGAACAACTACATCAAAAATCAATTCTTTCATTCCTGGAAGAGATTCTACTCGTTGTTTCAAGTTTCGAACAACAGCATTCTCATATCCAGCGTATGTATGAATTGCATACCAATTTCTTCCAGCACTTGAATCCTGTTTTGTTACTTTTTGTTCTTGAGTATCAGATTCATCTTGTTGAACAAGAGAATCGTTTGATTCATTTTTATTTTCGATATCATCCATAGTTTTTTAAATTAGAAATGTTTCAATTAATAATGAAAAAATATAATCGAAAAAACCTAAAAAGAAAGCTGTTATTAATGAAATCACAATAACAATAATAGTAAACCAAATAGATTGTTTTCTAGTTGGCCAACTCACATGTTTTAGTTCTCCTTTTGTATCCTTAATATAATCAATTAATTTCATATTTGGTAACTTTCAAAATCAGCGAATTTCTTTGTCGTGATTCACAAAATGTCAGTCGTCGTATTAGTTATACGCCTTCCTCCATTTTGCTCTCACTCCTCGAACTTCATCTGATTTTTAAAGTTCTAAGTTTATCATAAGTTTTTAGTTAGAAGCTGAATCGTTCAGAGATTCAAAACTAAAAATCATTTTTAAAAACCCTCTCGGGTCTTATATAAATATATTATACCTTTTTTCACAAAAGTCAATAAAAATAAACTACATATTTTATATTACCAAGGAAACTTTTCTCCTTCAAACCAGAACTGTCCTGTTTCTGGATTTGATATAGCTATTTTATAAATATTTTCTGCAGCCTCTCTTGGTGTTAAATCAGCTTCTTCCCCTCCCATATCCGTCTTTACCCACCCAGGATGAACTGAAGAAACAATAAAATCATCTTTATACTTTAAAGCCAAAGTTTTTGTATACATATTCAAAGCTGATTTAGATATTTTATAACTAGGATAATGTTGTGGTTTATGGCTTGTTTTTCCAACATTATCCAAAGATCCAGCCGAAGAAGAAATGTTTACCACATGACCTCCCTCATTTAAATTATTTAAAAGTCTTTCTGTAAAATCTATTGTACCAATTAAATTAACTTCTAAAGTTTTTCTTAATTTATCTGTGACAACCGAAGTTTCTTCTTCATCAGCCATTACACCAGCATTATTTATCAAAATATCGATATTTCCTACTTTTTGAGAACACTCATTTATACTTTCAGGATTTGAGAGGTCTAAATTATAGATGGTTAAATTTTTGTGAGATAAATCTGTTTCTCTAAATATAGTTCCAACAACAAAATACCCTTCAGCTAAAAATTTTTCAGCTAAAGCTTTTCCAATACCTTTATCTATTCCTGTTATTAGAACTGTTTTCATTATATTTTTCTTACGAACGAAGTGAGTTAGAAATAGTATAACCCTGTTAATTCAAATTTTGCAAAAATTTGATTCAGATTTTTGAAAAGCTTTTTTCAAAAAGATGATATTTAACATGGGTTTATTTTTTAACTTATTAATACATTTTTCTTGGGCGGTGTACGGGGATTGCACCCGTGACGACAGTACCACAAACTGTAATGTTACTACTACACCAACACCGCCATGAATTTATCTTGCTCATCCTTATGATGATGAACAAGATGGTGGCAATTATGGCATAACCACGCTAAATTTTCAACACAATTATTCTTTCTGTTTCTATCAATATGATGTGCAGACATAACTCTCTCGTCGCCAATCTTACATAAATTACAAATTTTTGGAATATTGTTTCTTTCTAGTAATTCTCTATAAGATGCTCTTCCTCCTTTCCAATTTGCATGTTTGGGTCCAGCAAACTCTTGATTTCTCCATTTTGTTTGACAAGATTTACTACAGAAAAATTTACCACTCTTAGATCTCCCTAAATTAGTCTTACTTTTATATGAATATTTTCCGCATAAATAACACTCCATATCTTTTCCCTTTCTCTGCGCTTTATGTCCACACTCTCTCGAACAATATTTACCACATCCGTTAGCGACAGCAGACGGTTTTGTCTCAAATTTTGTATCACAAAGTTTACAATTTCTAATTAGAGGCATATGTACATTATAAACAAAATAATCGACTAAGTAAAATAGAAGGTTTGTGGATAAATCCCACAAACTGTACTATCTACACCTGCAATTAAAAAAATCAATCAAAATCCTTTAACTCTTCCAAGGCTTTTTGGACATCTTTGTCCGAGACTCCTCCTTTTTTAATCTTAGTAAAGTCAATAACCGTTTCCCATTCTTTTTTTGCTTTATTCTTTTTGTTTTTACTCTTGTTTTTCATTTTTAATATTTGGGAGATTCTTCTGTAACATCTTCTCTATAATTTACCTGCCTAACCAAAGCATATAATAAACTCGACAACCTATTTAGATATTTTAGAGTATTATCATCAATTTTCACAACCCCCTCTTCATTGACAGCAACAACCCTTCTTTCTGCCCTACGAACAAGTGTCCGAGCAAAATCTAAGTTGGCAGAGAGTTTTGTTCCACCAGCCATAAAAAAAGATTTTATTTCCGGTAACTCTTCTTCTATTTCATCTATTTTATTTTCAATTTTAGAAATTTCTTCATCAGTTATTTTTTTATCACTACCCGCAACTTGCGAAGATACTATAAATAAATTTTCCTGGATTTGATGAATTATGTTTATTAAACTTTCTTCACTTTCTACCTTACAAACACCAAGAAAAGAGTTGGTCTCATCAAGCACACCCAAAGCTTCCGCTATTTTCGAGCTTTTTGAAATTCTTTGGTCGCATCCATACATTCCAGTATCACCAAGATCTCCTTTTTTTGTATAAAGCATAATTAAATTTTATCATAAATTTAATTATGAAATTTTTGACTTTGTGCCCAGGACTGGAGTTGAACCAGCACGCCTTTACAGGCACTACCCCCTCAAGGTAGCGCGTCTACCAAATTCCGCCACCTGGGCAAAGCTAGTATTAAGTATATCGTATAGAAATATAAGTATAAAGTCGCGTACTGA
Organism: uncultured Candidatus Saccharibacteria bacterium; assembly: GCA_964449555.1. Taxonomy (GTDB): domain Bacteria; phylum Patescibacteriota; class Minisyncoccia; order Phycocordibacterales; family UBA12079; genus UBA12079. The sequence goes on along the minus strand of CAYUZR010000027.1, from coordinate 4,179 downwards.
AAGTACGCGACTATTTTTGTGGTTTACGAAATTGCTTTCATAAATCTTTCAACCTTTTTTGGATCAAGATTGTAAAAATCTTTATTGATTCCAGTTGAAACAAGAAAACAATCCGTTAAATCTACATAATCTGATACATTTTCTGGAGTCATCCCGCTAGCAATCGCCAACACAGAATTATACCCAATCGTTTCTCTTATTGTTTTAATTTTTTCAATACTTGGTGGACTGCCAGTCGCATCACCACTAGTTGTTAAGACATCAACATGTCTCACGGCCAATGAAGCGGTCGAAGCTAAGTTGCTTGGGGGGTTATGATATTTAAAAGCTACACCTCCAAAATACAAGACATTATCATAAAGCTCTCTTCTAAGAGAATCTAGCTGTCTTAAATCACGACAATATTTCTCATAGTCATCATTGGAAATATAAGCATCGTCTACCCAAAGACCTTGCACATGGTCAGGTAATAATTTAAAAGAACTTTCGATTGATGGGATTAAAAAATTAATTCCTATCCATAAATCAGGATAAGAAAAGTTAGCAATATTAGCTAAATCAATCAAATAACGTGAATCTAAAACAGGACCATGGCTAATTAAAAAAATTCCATCTACACCACTTTCAATGGCAATTTTAATATTTTTTAAAACACTACCTTGGTTGGTAGAAACATGAACAACCACAAACAATCTCTTCTTGTATCCAAAAACTTTTCTGTATTTAATCATTTATTTCTCCTTCTTGTAAGTTTATTTTTAAAATTGATTTGCTCTAAGCACATACTACACAAACAAAATACAAAAGTAAATAAAAAACAAACACCTCGATGCTTTTAGCACCAAGGTGTTTGTTTTTTGAATTTATTTTTCTTCTTTTTTATCTTCTTCTGAATTTTCTTCTTCAGTTGATTCTTTATTTTCAACTTCTTCCTTCGCCTCTTCAATACCTTCTTCTTGCTCTTCAACAACTTCTTCTTTAGCTTCTTCAGTTGGAGTTTCTTCTGTTGTTTCTTTTTCATCTGATACTTTTTCATCTTCTTCCGCTTTTACTTTTTCTTCTGCCTCTTTGGCTTCTTTTGCTTTTCTTTCCTCTTCTTCGACATCACTCTTTGAAGCAAGATTCATCATCTTCATTTTTCTCATTTGTCGTTTAATTTCTTTGGCAACTTTTTCTCGAATATGATAAAGCTTAGCTCTTCTAACTTTTGCTCTTTTTACAATTTCGATTTTATCAATACTTGGTGAATATAGTGGGAAAATTCTTTCGATTCCAACTCCCTGTGATACCTTTCTAACAGTGAAAGTAGCCCCTGGTTCTGCACCATGTTTTGTTGCCAATACAAGCCCTTCAAAAGCCTGTAAACGAGTTTTTCCTTTTTCTTGAATTTTCACCCACACACGAACAGTATCCCCAGCTTTTACACCAAGTTTTTTTCTGTCCTCCATATTCACAGGTGAAATATTTAGTCCTTCTATTTTCATAGTGAGTAGTAGACTAACACAATGATAATTAAAAATCAATCACAATTTTTTGTAGAACTTGCATTATTTAATATACTATGGTATTATTTATACTCGAGTGTTCTTTTAAATATAAGGTTTAAATCAATGAGATGAACTTTTTGGTTATCAAATATGGTATTTAAAAAGTTCATCTCATTAGTGAGTGAACATAATCAATAATCTTTCAAGAGGAGGCATACGATGGAAACCATCGCAAACCTAACTAAATCACTAGACACAGTAGCAAAATTTTTTCGTTTGTTGGCAAAACAGGGAGTAACTACAGAGCATATCAATGTTTCGAACAATAATATTGCAAAACGGCGAAATCTCACCGAATACTTGAAAATGGGTTGTCCCAAGGTCAATACCGACGGAGAAGTGGTTACAAACCAACTTCCCGAAGGTCACGAACTAGCACGTCTCGTTCTCGGCGACGATTACATCACACCCGAGGAAGTGGCAAAAGTTTACGGCTGGAGTTATTCCGAAGAACAATTGGAAAATTTCGCCGAAACCTTACCTGACCTCGAGGAATTGGTGTGGCTCAAAAGCAACGGGTATATGCTCATTACAGGACCACCAACAGAAATGAACCTCTTTGATGTTCGTAATCTGAACAACCAACTCTACCCAAAAACAGAAAGTTGGTATAGCGAGAGCAGACATAGGTTTTCTCGTAAGGATAAGGTATCCGTAGGTCAGTGGCTCAAAGTCCGCAAGGACGAAGTCCCGAACTCGTTTTCCAAGACGTGGGACGAACAGCAAGACCTCATCACTGATATCGAGCACGTTCCGAATGCCCCGACTGTGAGTTATGCTGTCACCGCCTACTACAAGGTGCGTGGTGCCTATCTGCTCCGTGTTAAATACGTCAGGACCAGTTCCTTTTCTGCGAGCGGTGGCTGTGTCCACGTCGGTTGCTTTGACAAGGGCGTTCTCGATACCAACTACTATTTCTGGAATGTCGTTTGTCGTGACTTTCTTGGGGTGTCCTCTGCTCGGAAATGAACTCTGATTACTTGAAGCCTTGAAACTTTTGATTTTTTGAACCTTGAAGTTCGCGAAACGAACTCGCCGAGTTATCTAGACAGGATAACTCGGTTTTTTATATAAAAAATATTTTACATCTTAAATCTAATTTATTCTAATGGAATAAATCTAAAGCTTTTTCAAAATCATCCGGTAATTCAGCTTCTAATTTTAAATGTGTCCCATCAATTAAATCAAACTCAACAGAATAAGCATGTAGAGCTAATCTTTCAAATCCAAGTCCACATTCTCTTTTTGGAGCATAGAGTTTGTCACAAACAACTGGGTAGTTTATTGCTTTAAAATGCACACGAATCTGATGGGTTCTACCAGTTTTTGGATAAACCTCAACAAAAGAATAGTCACTTCCCCTCTCCAACACCTTATATTCTGTGACTGCTTCTCTTTCTTTCCCTCTTATATCTCTTTGGGCTGTCCAACGCCTGAAATCTTTTTTACTTCTCCCTATTGGCCGATCAATAACACCCTCATCGTTTTTAACTCTTCCATACACAAAAGCTCGATAAGTTTTTTGGATAGTTCTATTTTGAAACTGTTTTTTTAGATGTAAAAAACTTTCTTGGTTTTTGGCAATCAAAAGAATCCCAGAAGTATCTCTATCCAAACGGTGAACTATTCCTGGTCGTTTGATTTCTTTTCCATCATTTAAAACTAGAGGCTCACCAACATCTTTAGTCTCAGGATAATTTTTCAAAACCCAATCTACAACCGTTGGTTCTTCTGTCTTTCCGTCAGAGTGAACAACCAAACCAGATGGTTTGTTTATCGCAACGATATTTTTATCTTCGTAAATTATTGAAATATTCATAAAAACTAATATATCATACTTAATACAACTTGACTAATTAAATTAAATATATTATAAATGAGAAAGAAATTTTAAAAGTCAATTTAGATAAAATAAAAATACCAATGGAGGAGAAAATGAACGCTTTTTTAATTATCGAAGATGATCTAAGTTTATCGAGATTACTTCAAGCAATTTTGAAGTCAATTTTTGATGAAAAATCTATTTCGGTTTTGGTTGCTCCAAATATCGAAAAAGCAGAAACTTACCTGAAAACTTATTTTCCTAACTTAATTTTTATGGACGGAGAACTGGGAATCAAAAAATTAAACACTTTGGGATTGGTGAGGTTAAGTAAACAACTCCATCCTAAGACACCTATAATTGCAACCTCTGGAAAACACAACCAAAAGCTTGTTGAGGCAGGTTGTGACGCTTCGTTACCTAAGCCTTTTTTAATTGATGATATCCAAAAACTCATCAATAAATTACTTTCGTGACTTATATCGGTTACCTACACAATAGGTAACCGATTTTATTTTATTTCTAAACTAAATTTTTATATAACAAAACCAAAGCTAGCGCTTTGGTTTTGGTGTTTGTGGGCGATGAGGGATTCGGCGCCAGTTCTAAATGAAAAAACAAAGTTTTCTAAAGTTACCCAACCCAGTCTATCGGCCTAGATACCGGATAACCGAAAATTCTAGTTTTTTCATTAAGAACTCGCTGCCCCGCTCCGCTCGTGTTCGTCGCTCCCTGCGGTCACTCCTCCATACTCGCTTCGTTTCGAATCCTATATCGCCGTCACAAACACAACAAAACCAAACCAAGCGC
>CAYUZR010000026.1:0-7836 GCA_964449555.1 uncultured Candidatus Saccharibacteria bacterium | reverse complement strand
TAAAAGTCACTTGGTAATTAGCACCACCAATACTTCTTGATTTAACCTCCATTAACGGACCTACATTTTTGATAGCTCCGTTAAACACATCCATTGGATCTTTTACTTTTGCTTTTTTCTTTATGATATCCATTGCGTCATAGACAACTTTTCGTGCAACAGATTTCTTACCATCAAGCATAAGATAATTAATGAATCGTTCAACAACCAATGAGTTATACACTCTGTCGGGTTGGATATTTCTTTTGTCTTTGATTGGTCTCCGCATAGCGATAGTTTTTAGTCTATAGTTTTTAGTGAAAATTTGCCTTGCAAATTTTTTCTTAAATCTTACTTCTTAAATCTTAAATCTGATTTTTTTGTAAAAAAAATTTATTTAGGTTTTTTGGTTCCGTATCGCGATCGACTTTGTTTTCTATCTTCTACACCAGTTGCATCAAGTTTACCTCGAACAACTGTATATCTAATTCCAACATCCTTAACACGACCACCCCTTAATATCACGACTGAGTGTTCTTGTAGGTTGTGTCCCATTCCCGGAATATATGCGGTAACCTCCATTCCATTTGTAAGTCGAACTCTGGCAATCTTTCGAACAGCTGAGTTAGGTTTCTTTGGAGTTTTTGTTGTTACTTTTGTACACACACCTCTCTTAAATGGAGATGGATATGATGTTGGTTTGTTTTTTTCATTATTAAAACCACGCCTAAGAGCAATCGCCTTTGGCTTCTTAACAATTTTCTTTCTTTTCTTTTTTACTAATTGATTTACTGTTGCCATATTTCAAACAAAAATGAGCCTCGGCCCATAATCAAGTGCTACTAATTTACTATATTTAATCTAAAAAAGCAAATAGATTACATCACAAATCCTGTAAATAATATAAATATACCGTAAATTACCGGAAAGAAAAAATTCCACAAAAAGAAAATAAAAACAAAAATGAAGACAAAATAATATCTTTCGAGGAATTCTCTAATATAATTCATATTATACGGAAGAATTGCAAACAAAATTTTTGAACCATCAAGTGGTGGAATTGGAATTAAGTTAAATATTCCTAAAAGGATATTAATAAAGACGATCAGACTAGCAGGGGTAATTAATTCCATTGAAATTGCACCAAACCGCATAAGTAATCCAAAAATCAAAGCTACAACAAAGTTTGATAAGGGTCCAGCCAGAGCCACCATTGGCTCTCCTATTTTTGCGTCCCTTAAGTTGTACGGATTATAAGGAACTGGTTTTGCCCAACCAAAAATAAAACCTGTTAAGAGAAAAGCGAAGGTAGGAACAATCACAGAACCCATCATATCCAAGTGTTTGAGTGGATTTAGTGTTAATCTGCCTGCCATTTTTGCAGTAACATCACCAAAATAATACGCCATATAACCATGAGATACTTCATGGATTACGACTGACATTATCAATATTAAAATTGCGAATATAAGCTCTGTTTCCATAATTTAAAAAAATTTTGCTTGCGAAATATTAAAACTAATGATAGCATATCCACCACTTAAATAGAAATTCACGAATATGTCTAAACAATGTCCAATTACAGGAAAAAGTACAAAAGTTGCTGGAGGATACAGTAATCGTGTTCGTGCTACCCAATTTAACCCAACTGGAAAGAAAAGAAGAAAAGCAAATCTACAAAAAAAGAAAATTTATGTTCCCGAAGTTGATAAAACTTTTAACCTAACACTTTCAACTAAAGCGATAAAGACGATAAACAAGAATGGAGCGTATGCGACACTAAAAAAAGCAGGTATCATAAAATAAAAATAAAAACCACAGGAACCGGAGGCCTGTGGTTTTTATTTTATTTTCAAACTCTGTCCATCTGATTTAAAAACTATATTTCCCAAATTATAGGTACCGAGCATTTCTATTTCAAATTGTTCTAATAAATCTGTTACTTCTTTATGTGGATGTCCGTAACGATTATCTTTTTCTGCTGAAACTATTGCAAAATCTGGGCTGGTAAACCCAAGGAGTAAATCCGAGGTAGAAGTTTTCGATCCATGATGTCCAAGCTTTAAAACATCAACATCTAGATGTTTCCCCAAACTTTCAACTAAATATTTTTCAATACTTTTAGGAGAATCGCCTGACAACAAAAAAGAATTTTCACCGTGAATTAATTTTAAAATAATTGATGCGCTGTTTGATTCAAGCTCGTTTACACCAATACCCGTCGTCGGAAATAAAACCTCCAACCAAACATCACAACGACTTGGACCCCGGGGTTCCAAGTCGTTGCAAAGGGAAATTTTTTGTCCTTGTTGGGCTAAAATTTTTTGAATTTGTTTTTCTTGAATCAGACTTTGAAATTGTTCATAAACCCCACTATCTGATGACACGCCCGGTTCTAAAACCAAACCGACATCAAAACTTTCCAAAATAGCCGGGAGTCCACCCACATGATCTGCATCCGGATGGGTCATTACTACCAAATCAATCGAACGATCGTAAAAAGGCATAACCTTTGAGAGTTGTCGTAAAACCTGTTGGTTTTTTCCACCGTCAATAAGCACCTGTTTCCCGTCAGGCGATTCAATAAAAATAGCATCCCCCTGCCCCACATCAAGAAAAGCAACAGTCAGAAAATCTCGATTCTCTCGAAAAATTGCATACCAAATTAAGCCAACTACAAAAACAAGCAAAATTATAATACAAAGACGAGGATGTTTTTTGATGAGGTTCATAATTTATATAGGTTTAAGATTTAAGAAAAAAGAAAATTTTTGGCGAAGCCAAAAATTTTCTTTTTTTAATTCATAATTCTTAATTCATCCAAAATATCTATTCCCAAAAATCTCCGTTTACCATTTCAGTTGATTTATATGATTCACTTATTTCGTCAATTTCACTAGATCCTTCTTTTCTATTATCCAACGAATACCAATCAACTTTTCGTGATAGGTACATTATCGTCGCAAGAATCACAAAGAGTCCGACACTACCAATAAACAAAGCATAATCTTCAAGCTGAAGTAAGATATAAATAAAGGCATACAAGAATAATAAAATTCCTCCTTCTATTGCAACAAATCTTTTTTCTCGCAAAATTGTTTGTGAGTATAAGAGAATTAGACCAATCGTTGCAATTCCAGCAATACCATAGGCTTGATTAAATCCAATCAATTCAGAAATAGAAACCAACAAAGCATAGAATAATACAAGCGCCAATCCAACTAAAATATATTGAATTGGGTGAATTCTTTTTTGATTAAATATTTCAAACGATAAGAATACCAAAAAAGTTAGGGTAATGATTAGAATAGAATATTTTGAAGACCTCTCTGATTTCTGATAATCATCAACTGGTTCCAATAAACTGACCCCAAAAGCTGAATCATAAATACTATATGTACTTCCTGTCCAAGATTGAGGGTAATTTCTATTTAAATCCAAAACTTTCCACTCAGAACTAAAACCTTCTTCGCCAACTTCCCTGTTGTCAGGTAAAAAAGCTCCATCGAAACTTGGTGCTGACCAATCAGAAATAATTTCTACATTGGTTGTCTTTCCAACTGGCACAAAAGCAAGCCTCTCTCCTCCTTTAAGTTTTAAATTAAATTCAAAATCATTATTTGTGTAAAGTAAATTAGCAGGTATTGTGGCACTTAATCCAGAAGAAACACCACCTTTCTCATCATCAATCCACATTGCTTTTGAAGTAACCATCTCATTGCGACCATAAACATCCCAAGGACGATCATCATAATGATAAACGCCAATATCTCGAATAACATTGTCTGTTTTTACTCCAGAGATAAATGAAAGTTTAGTATTACCAAAATTAATTTCTACTCTTTCTTCCACGCCTCTTATATCAGGAATACCAATTGACACGAACGCCTTATTCCAATGAATAAATTGTGAATTAATTCCCAATGACTTGAAATCTGGTTTTTTGAAATCGCCCGAAAATGAAATGTCTGATGAATAAACAACGGCATCATATATACCTCGTGATCTTAGTTCAGGAACAATATTTGATTTTATATCTAAGTTTTCCGGCAAAAAATGAGCGTAGGATGTCTCTTTTAATTGTTTTCCATCAACTGTTTTATATAAATCGTAAGGCACAGTTAACACCGGTCCAGCAATTACCTGCTCATTACCCCATTTAGATGTAATATCTTGAATCGCTATTTCGCGATTCATTTCCCTGTCAAAAATAATATTTTGAATCATTCCAACAGGAATTAATAAAAGAAGGGCTAGCAAACCAACTAAAATAACTCTTACTGTTGTGTTTTGTAATGTTTTTTGAAATTTACTCATATTTATTTTAATATTTTAAAGTCTTCTAATAATGTTTCTCTCATCCCTCCGTTATACAAAGCAACAGCCGGATGATATAAAGGAATAATTCTTACTTTACCATAAGAAAAGTCTGCTTCATAGGATTTTCCATGAGCCTGACTAATTGGCTCAATTTCTTCACCAAGCCCAAAATGTTTCATTATATATTCCATTGAAAATCTTCCAAGTGTTGCGATTATTTTTGGTTGGATAATTTCTATCTGTCGATCTAAAAAAGATCCATATAATTTTATCTCCTCTTGCGAAGGATCTCTATTATCTTGAGGTCTATCTTTTACAATATTAGTCACATAAACATCTTTTCTATTTATTCCGACAGATTCAAGTAGGGTATCTAACATTTTCCCCGAAGCACCACAAAAAGGTCGGCCTGTTTTGGCCTCGTTTTTTCCAGGAGCTTCGCCAATAAACATAATTTCAGCTGTATGACTTCCCTCACCAATTACCGGAAAACATTTATTATCTACTCGATACTGATATAAAGGTGATTTTTTAAAGCTTAAAAGCTCATCTTTTATTTTTTTCAATTTTTTTGTCCTCTCGTTTTTTTTCATTAGATTTATTTTAACACATTCAAAATACTTGACTTTATAGCTTATCAAGAATAGTATCAGTATTAGAATAAATAATATGAAAGGGGGACAGGAAATGAAGAAATTGAAATGTTTTTGTTGTGATAAGGAAATAACATCTGGCTATGAAATTGATTGTGAAATTGTTTGTGAAGAATGTAATAAAAAATTAAACAACGGAAGTCTTTTCGCCTACTGTGAAAACTGCAAGCAGAAAAAATTATTTATACGAAAAAGTAAGAAGGCTGTTATCAGTATATGTTTAGCTAATGCTTCTTATTGTGGAGGAACAAAAACAGAAATAGATTACAGATTTAACATAGGACTCATGTTCATCGAAAGTAAACAATCAAGACTCCTCCCTATCATTGCTTGTCCAAAATGTAGTATTGGGCATCAAGAGCAAAAAAGTATTCAGTAAACAATTCAACAAAACGCCTTAGCCAGAGGCGTTTTTGTATTACCTAAAAGATTGTGTTTCGTTTCTATAAATGGTATAAACTAAGACAATGAAAAGATATAAGCAATACAAGCCAATAGCTAGAATAAATGAATCTATACGGGCTCGAGAAGTGAGGGTTCTTACTGCTAATGGAGAAAATCTAGGAACAATGGATAGCCGAGATGCTCTACAAAAAGCAAAAGATTCTGAATTAGATCTTATTGAAATTTCACCAAACGCAAACCCTCCTATTGTAAAAATAATGGATATTGGAAAATATCAATATGATGAAAAAAAGAAAGCTAAAGAAATAAAATCAAAAGCCCACACAACCGAAACAAAAGTTGTTCAAGTTAAAGTAGGAACTGGCGATCATGATTTAAATTTAAAAGCTAAAAATATTTCTAAATGGCTAAAAGAAGGAAATAGAATTAAGCTTGATCTATTTTTAAGAGGAAGAATAAAATATGCTAAAAAAGACTTTTTAGAAGAAAGAATGAATAGAGTTCTTCATTTAGTCACAGAGGATTATAAAATTGCTGATGGGCCTAAAAAGAGTCCTAAAGGACTATCTATGGTATTGGAACGCAAATAACTTGAATAATTGAATATTTTAGGGTAATATACTGTGGTTAGAAAATTGGAGTAGACCCATGTTAAATATCTTTTAATTTCCTTGGAAGGAAATAAAAAGTTTCATTTTTCTGCGAAAAATGAAATTAACAAGGTCATATTATTTCTAACTCGCTACGCTCGTAAGAAAAATATGAAAACAAACAAATCACTTAAAAAAAGAATAAAGAAGACAAAAAAAGGGAAACTGATCACTAGAAAGAAAGGTCAGGGTCATTTTAATGCAAAAGAAAGTGGTTCAAAAAGCATGAAGAAAAAAAGGTCTGTTTTGATAAAACTATCAGCAAAAGATAGAGCGAGGTTTTAATATTTTGCCCACAGATTTGAATTCAGTTTGCTGAATTCAAATCTGTGGTTGCAAAATATTACCCTGTTAATTTCATTCGTTTAGGATGAAATCAGATTTTTGAAAAGCTTTTTTCAAAAAGGTGATATTTAACATGGGTAATACGAATAAAAAATATAATAGTATGTGGGTTATAGGAAACCTTAGTGAAATATTTTTTAATTTCCTTGGAGGGAAATAAAAAGTTTCATTTTTCTAATTCGCTTACGCTCATAAGAAAAACATGACAAGAATAAAAAGAGGAACAACTAAATTAAAAAGGAGACGAAAAACACTTGGCTTAACCAAAGGTTATCGTAATGCTCGATCAACAAAAAAACGACAAGCAAACGAGGCTATTTTACACGCAGGAGTTCATGCTTTTGCTCATCGAAGAAAGAAAAAAGGTGATTTCAGAAGATTGTGGCAAATAAAAATAAATGCAGGGCTCAGAGTTTTGGGGTTAACTTATAGTAAATTTATGGGGATAATGGCAAAAAACAATATAGGCTTAAATAGAAAAATGTTAGCAGATCTTGCAGAAAACCATCCAGACACATTCAAAAGAATCACTGAACAAATAAATAAACCAAAGACAACAACAAAAACCTCCGCTACCACAAAAAAAGTAGCAACTTAAATTAAAAAATCAACGGCTCACCTATGAGCCGTTGATTTTTTGTCATTTTTTATTCTATTTTTTTATCTTTAAATTCTTCTTCTATTTTTTCTTTTCTGCTAGTTTTTATAATAATCCAATAAGCAACAATAGCTCCTATAATATCCATTATCAAATCCAAGATAGTATCCCCAAAATAACCTTCTCTTAAATTTGCATCAATCAAAAATTCAAAAACTTCCCACCCTAATCCTACAATAACCACAGAAATAACCGAGATCCAGAAAATATATTTTTTAGTTTTAATTGGATTCTTTATATATCCCGAAAAATAATAAAACCACAGCACAATACTCCCTATCCACAAACCTCCTAAAAAATGCATCATTATATCAAACCACCAAAATCTCCAATACAAAAAAAAGTTCAAAGCCATTTTGTTTAGACCTGCAACCAAAGAAATTAAAACAAAACTAAATATAAATAACTGTCTTTTTATTTTCATAAAAACTATTATAACTTTTTACCTAAACAAAAACCACTTCCGAAGAAATGGATTTTGTTTGGGGTTATCCGGTACATTTATTCCTAGATAAACTTCTAGGTTGGGTAAAATTCTGAATACTACACCAAGATGCAATACTACATGAATTCCCTTTAAATGTGTTAGCTAGAAATTAATTTCCAAATAACCCTAATTTAATTATACACCTAAAAATAAAAAAGCAAAATTAAAATATTGCGAGGACGATCCTCGCAATATCTTAATTATTCTCCTTTCCTAAATTTAACAATCTCGTCTGGTTTATTCCAACAAGTTAATTCGTCTTCTTTAAACCAAAGCTTAATTTCTTTTTCGGCATTTTCTGGGGTATCAGAAGCGTGAACTAAGTTTATAACCGGTCGA
>CAYUZR010000025.1:0-7855 GCA_964449555.1 uncultured Candidatus Saccharibacteria bacterium | reverse complement strand
CATAAAAAGCAATTGAAACAAAAATAACAGAATCTAAGAACTGACTAACAATAGTTGACGCATTATTTCTCAATCACAAGTGTCTCCCATTAGTCTTCTTTTTCCAAAAATGAAAAGCCCACACATCGTGATTTTGTGATATTAAATACGCGATAAATCCAGCAAGTGTAATTCTTGGAGTTAGAGCAAAAACCTGTGAAAACATTTCAGAAATCTCAACCGAAAACTCAGCTGGTTGCCAATTAAGAACAAAGTAAGCTGATACCATAAATCCAAGACTTGCTAAAAACCCAGACCAAACTGCTTATTAGCAAAAATATTTGCCATAACAATCAAAGCAGAAACAAGGGTAATTGGATACTCAACACCAAACCTTTTTCCAAGAACCCCAGCAACAGTCCCTATTACAAAGGTTGCCAATATCCATAAAATTACTAGTGAAATACTCATGATAGCTTTTTGTTCTAATATAATTATAATAACAAACATGAGAATCTTATCAATCGAAACAAGTTGTGATGAAACTGCCATTAGTATTATTGAAGCTAAGGGTGGTTTTCGTAAACCTCAGTTTAAAATAATTGCCGAGACAATTATTTCTCAAATTAAACTTCATAAAGAGTATGGGGGTGTTTTTCCTAGTTTGGCTAAAAGAGAACATACAAGAAATTTGCTTCCTATTTTAAAAACTACTTTAAGAAAGGGTAAGTTACTCAATCCTATAAAAAACGCCAAGAGTAAATTAAAAATTATAAATTATAAATTAAAAATTGATCGAATAATGGAGCGAGAGCCAGAGTTGGCAGAGATGTTAATTGAGTTTGTGAGTAAAAATAAAGTACCAAAAATTGATGCTATTGCTGTTACCCAGGGTCCAGGACTTGAACCAGCACTTTGGACAGGATTAAATTTTGCAAAAGCATTAGCAATACTTTGGGATAAACCTTTGGTCCCAACCAACCATATGGAAGGACATGTTTATGCTTTTTTTGCGAAGCAAAAAAAGCATTATTTTCAATTTCCAATATTAGCTTTACTAATATCAGGTGGTCATACACAACTTGTATTAGTGAAGGATTTTAATAAGTTCAAAATAATTGGCCAAACAAGAGATGATGCAGTTGGAGAAGCTTTTGATAAAGTCGCAAGAACCCTAGAACTATCATATCCCGGAGGACCAGAAATTTCTAAGCTTGCCCAAGAATTTTCTAAAAACTATAAGCTAAAAACTAAAAACTGCTCTTGGGATTTGCCAAGGCCTATGATTAATTCGGATGATTTTGACTTTTCTTTTTCTGGACTCAAAACTGCTGTTTTGTATAAAGTTCAAAAAATAAGAAAAATAACACCAAAAATTAAACAAGAAATTGCCTTTGAGTTTGAAGAAGCTGTCACAGAAGTTTTATTTAAAAAAACTGTGTCAGCTTTAGAAAAATATAAAGTCAAAACTCTTATTCTAGGAGGAGGTGTCGTAGCCAACAAAAAAATCCGAAAAAGATTTTCAGATTTTGGGAAAAAAACAAAAGGTCTAAAGGTATTAATCCCTGAAATAAAATACACCGGAGATAATGCTACTATGATAGCGATCGCAGCATATTTCAGACACTTAGATAAAAAAACATACCAGCCAACAAAAACAAGGCGAATAAAAGCAAATGGAAATATGGAATTAAAATAAAAAAGCGTTGTGTTAAACCCAACGCTTTGTCCATTTTTTCGAGATTATTGTTATTTTTTTACCTCAATTGAAGTTATTTTTTGTCTTTCACCTAGATCATATCCAGCAAAAACAAGAACTCCAAAAATCAAAAATAAAGCTATAACTAGAAATATGCACCAATGACTTTTCTTTTCCCTTTCCATTTCACCCCCTTTTTTTTCTTAAATTATACAAGTATCTAATCTGATAATACAAAATTCAACAAAAATAATCAATAAATTTGTTATAAACTTTCTATTAAAGATACAACAACAAAATCTATTTGTTTTTTGGTTGTATCTTTTCCAAGTGTAAACCTTAAAGAAGTATTTGCTCCACCACACCCCATAGCATCAATTACATAAGACTCTTTAGCTTTTTTTCCCATACAAGCCGAACGAGATGCACAGGCTATTCCTTTTTCATCTAATTTCACAATCATGAATTCTGATTGTATGTTGGGAATTGACACGTTTATATTGTTCGGTAATCTATTTTCTTTGCTACCATTCAAAACAATTCCTTTTGTTTGTTTTAAAAGTTGGTCAATGAAATAATTTCTAAGTTTTGTTAGTCGTTTCGACTCACCTCCCCTTTCCTGATCTGCCAATTCAAGCGCCTTCGCTATTCCAACTATCAACGGAACATTTTCGGTTCCTGCCCTATATCCCATCTCCTGATTTCCACCAGCAAGCAATGGTTGGATATCAACGTTTCTTTTTTTATATAAAACACCAACACCTTTGGGTCCGTAAATTTTTTGCCCATCAATCGTTAGTATATCTACTCCTAAACTATTTGTGTCTATTTTTAAATAAAGAGGTGCTTGACTTGCATCACAATGAAATACAATTTGTGATTCATCATTTTCTTTTTTATGTTGGCGGATGATGTGAGAAATTTTTGAAATAGGTTGAATCGTTCCAATCTCATTATTTGCATACATTACAGAAATTAAGACTGTATTTTTTTGTAGAAGTGTTCTGAGTTCTTTTAAATCAACAATTCCTTCTTTGTCAATTCCAACATAATCAACTTGCATACCTTTTTTTTCAAAATCTTGAAACAGATAAAGAACTGACGGATGTTCCATTTTAGTTGTAATAATGTGTAAATCTTGATACTTACTTCCCTTTTCAATTAAATTATTTATATATCCCAAAACAGCCATTGAATTAGACTCTGTTCCACTACCAGTAAAAATAATTTCATCGTTGTGGCATTTTAAAACTTTTGCTACATTTTTTCGGGACTCTTCTATCGCATTTTTAGCTACAACCCCCTCCTTGTGAATTGCTCCTGGATTACCAAAATCCTTATCCCAAAAAGACCGCATTGCATCTAACACCTCTTTTCTAACTGGAGTAGCCGCCGCATAATCCATATATATTCTTTTTTGACCGATCATTTTAAATGATTTAGGTTTTTGTTTTTTCTTAAACATAAAATTTACTCACAACGTAAATAATTATTACATATACTTATGCTGAAATCAAAATTTCAATGGCTCAATAGGTGAGCCATTGAAATTTTGATACTTTATTTATTCATCTAAGGCTAATTCTGCTAACTTTATAGCACCTTCTTTTGTTTTTGTAGCACAAACAAATCGGTGATTATGGCAAAAAATAGCTGTTTTTATACCGGTTATCCTTACTAACTCTTGATCTTTTTTTCCTGCCCAAGTTTTAGGAAACTCTTTTCTTCTTTCAAAAGAATTAATTTCAACAGGTACTGTTTTTATTCCCCACCCATTTGATTTTGGATAAATTACAAACAGTGGTTCCGGATATTTATTTAAAATATTTACCCAGGGGTAATTGTCATCAAACACGATTATTCTTTTGTCTTTTGTGTTCTTGTAGATTTTCTGTACCTCTTTTTCTGCTTTCTCTACATTTTGAAATTGTATAATTGTTCTTTCTAAAAGTTTTTTTGCAAAATCGACTGCCACAAGAAAATTTTTATCGTAATCTTTTTTTTCGGGCCAAACCGGGTCAAAGACTTGGATGATATCATGCAAAAGATAAGGATGAACATCCGAATAATTACTTTTATATATTGAGATTCCATTATCCATCGCGTCAACCGGTTGAACTATTCTCCTGTCTATTTTTTCAGCCAATTCTTTTGAGCCAGATAGTTTTTCTCCATACTTCTTCCAAATAAGTCCAAAAGATGAATAAGGGATTTTGTTTTCTCGTTCCCCCGCTCCTCCCTCTTGATGATGATCAAAACGATTCTGATCTGGATCATAAATACCACCAACATCATACACATAATCACCCCTCTCAATAACTTCTTTATCACGAGTTCTGATTATTTTTGTCCTCTTTTGCCACTCGCCCGACCGAAGATTTAGGGTCTTCTCTAAAACCAACAACAATGTTGCCGTTGCAAAAACATCATCAGCATGAAAACCATCATTATGAGTCACTAAAGTCGCTTTTTTTCTTGTAAAAGACATATATTTGTGATAATTTTAATTCAGAATCAGTATAACATAAATAAAAATTGGAGGAATTATGAAAGATATACCCGAAATATTTTTTGGAGCCGAAGGAGTATCAAAAAAAGAGATAAAATATGAACTGTTTTATATCATTTCTCTGATGATATTTATTTTATCCGGTATTTTATTTCTGGTGTTTAAAAAAGGGACGTTGTATCTTACCTCGTTTTATGTAGCTATTATTCTTTTTATACTTTTAATCCTTATTATGTTAACCGAAAGAATATTAGAAAGAAAAAGAATAAAAAAACAACTGGAGGAGAGAAAATGAAACAGACAAGAAAAGAATTATTAAAAAAACACAATTGCCCGTCGATCCCAGTTATTCTATTTTTTTCGTTTCTTGTTCTTTGCTGTGGATGGATATTTGGACAAGCGATTCTAACAATAAACCAAATGACAATTGGATCCGATTTTGTCTATGGGATTTTTAAACTCATCGTTTCACTTTTGATGAGTATTGCGTTGGTTTTAGGAATCTGGGTTCTTTTTTTACTAATCAAACACCGATTTAAAAAAATTGGTTTAGTAAACAAAGAATATGCAGAAACCAGGGCAAAAGAATACAAAAAGAAAAAAATCATTCTTCTGCAAGATCATCTTGGATAATCAAGACTCTATAAATCAACCACAACCAACTTCGTTAACCCGAAAAGGTTGTGGTTTTTGTTTTTTCTTATAACAAGGTTATTTACTCAAAATTTTAACTTACGCTGTAAATTACGAGTGTAACTTATAGCGTAAATATTTTTAAATCTAAGTCAATAATACCAATTGTTTAATGTTAATTTTAGTGTATAATCTACTAAATAAAGTTAATATTATAGCTATATATGCCAACAACAATTCCAACAGAAGAATTAATTATTTATGTGCTTTTTGCATTAATCGCTTTACTTATTATTTGGATTATTCGATTGGAAGTAAAAATCAAAAACCTTCCTTCTTCAAAAAATAATAAGAATTTTAATAATCAAATTGGAGCACTGCGAAAAGAATCAAATGTTTTAAATGAGTTCAGAGAAAAAACTCTTTTAGATATTGAAAATATTAATATGGAGTTGAAAAATGCTGTCCAAGGAATTGAAACTGTTAGGTTTAATCCATTTAAAGGAGATGGGATTGGTGGAAACCAATCTTTTGCAACTGCAATTTTAGACAAACATGGTAATGGAGTAATTCTTTCAAGTCTTTATTCAAGAGAAAAAGTAAGTACGTTTGCAAAACCAATTGTAAACTGGGAGTGTGAATATGAAATGTCAGACGAAGAAAAAGAAGTGTTGCAGAAAGTGAAAAATAAAAATGTTAAATAAAAACAAAAAAGAGAATATGACAGAGCGTCCGCCCATTATTGCTGTAATGGGTCATATTGATCATGGTAAATCAGCCTTGCTCGACTTTATTCGAAAATCAAATGTAGTTGAAAATGAAGCCGGTGGAATTACTCAACATATTTCAGCTTATGAGGTTGAACAAAAAGACCCTAATTCAAAAAACGGGCAAAGTAAAAAAATCACTTTTTTAGACACTCCTGGACATGCAGCGTTTACTGCAATGCGTTCTAGAGGGGCAAATATCGCTGATATTGCTATTTTAATTGTGTCAGCAGAGGAAGGGCCTAAACCTCAAACTCTCGAGGCTCTTGAGTCAATTAAACAAGCAAATATTCCATTTATTGTAGCTATAAACAAAATAGATAAACCAAATGCTAATGTTGAAAAAACAAAACAACAATTGATAGAAAAAGAAATTTACCTTGAAGGTTTTGGTGGTGATATTCCATTTACACCAATTTCTGCAAAATCAGGAGAAGGTATCCCCGAGCTTTTAGACACTTTACTTCTAATGGCAGAAATGGAAGAGCTTAAAGGGGATTCAACAAAATCTGCTGAAGGTTTTATTTTAGAATCACATCTTGATCCAAAAAAAGGGATTTGTGCAACACTAATTATTACCGACGGAACAGTAAAATCAGGTTCTTTTGTAGTAAGCGAAGACAAAATCTCCCCTACTAGAATTATGGAAAATTTTTTAGGACGCTCAATTAAAGAGGCAACCTTTTCGAGTCCAATAAGTATAATAGGATTCAAAGAAGCACCAACAGTTGGTTCAACTTTTATGACTACTTCTTCAAAAAAAGAAGCCGAAAAATTAGTTAGTAAATTTAAACCAGAAACAGTTAAGCCTGTCCAAACCTCCACCCAATCTGCCGATAATAAAATCATTCCTTTGGTTATTAAAGCAGATGTTTTAGGTAGTATAGAAGCAATCGAAAAAGAGCTAGCTAAAATTGATACAAAAAAAGCAAATGTAAAATTAGTTAATGCTGGAGTAGGTGATGTCAGTGAAAATGATGTTTTAGTAACTGGAAATGATAAAAAAGCAATTATAGTTGGATTTAATGTTGGAGTTGATGCCAGTGCAAAAGATTTAGCCGAAAGAGCTGGAATTGATATTGAAACTTTCGACATAATTTATAAACTAACCGAATGGTTGGAAGAAAAAATAATTGAAAAAACTCCAAAAGAAAAAGTGGAAAAAATAATTGGTACAGCAAAAGTATTGAGAATTTTTAATAAAACAAAAAATAAACAAGTTATCGGAGGAGAAGTAAAAGAGGGGTCAATTTCAGTTGGCGCTAAACTTAGAATTTTAAGACGGGAAAATGAAATTGATAAAGGAAAAATTGTTGGAATGGAAACACAAAAAGAAGAGGTGAAGGAAGTAAAAGAAGGTCAACAATTCGGTGCAATGATTGAAGCAAAACAAGATATTGCAGAGAAAGACAGACTTGAAGCATTTATAATTACTGAAGAATAGTATACTCTCTGAACATTCTAAATATGAATCTTAGAAAAAACAAAGTAAAAAATTTAATACAAGATTTAGCAGCTCAATTTCTTCAAACTGAGTCTAATCACACATCCTTAATTACTGTTACCAACGCCAATATATCAGATGATTTTAAACAAGCAACAATTTTTGTTACAGTTTTCCCTGTCAGCAACGAAGAATCTGCTTTAAACTTCCTAAAAAGAAAAAGAAAAGGTTTTAAAGAGTTTGTTAAGTCTAAAGCCAAAATGAAAAGAATTCCTTTTTTTGATTTTGAAATAGACTTAGGAGAAAAGAATAGGCAGAAGATTGATGAGATTAGTTTGGAGATTGATAAGTAAAAAAAGGGTTTAAAAAAACAGAAATGCGTATTTAAATACGTATTTTTTCATTTGACTATTAGATCAAAAACCCTTAAAATACAATACCAAGGCGTAGTGGCGAAGTGGTTAACGCTGTGGTTTGCAAAACCACCATGCGCCGGTTCGAATCCGGCCTACGCCTCAACAACAAAATAAAAAATGCCCGGGTGGTGGAATTGGTATACACGCACGACTTAAAATCGTGTCCCTCTGGGATGCGGGTTCGATCCCCGCCCCGGGCACATAAAAAATGTTAAATATTTCAAAAACGTCATAAAGTCAATTGACTTTATGACTAAATATAAAATATTGATAAATTTTTATGGGTCTATAGTTTAATTGGTAAAACAGTGGTCTCCAAAACCACCGTTCGAGGTTCAAGTCCTCGTGGACCCGCAATATAATTGACAAAATTTTATACTTTAGTATAGTGTCGAGCAGATATAGAGA
>CAYUZR010000024.1:1908-8188 GCA_964449555.1 uncultured Candidatus Saccharibacteria bacterium | reverse complement strand
TCTGTTACCGCGGCAAATATCCCATCAGGCTATACCGCTAAGAAGTGGATTGGGTATGTTCATACAGATAGTTCGGCAAATATCGTAGAGTTTACTTTTGAAAATGATACAATGGTCTTTTCAAAATTCTCTGATAATATTCTTTCAAGCAATAATACAAACACAACATATCAATCACAGTCAGTTACAGCTCTTGCTCCAGCAGGTAAAATTTCACAGGTAGCAATTGGTGCTCACGGGGAAGGAACATCTGGAAGTTATACAACCAATGTATCTATTTCTACAGAAGGAAGTTACCAAGATGATTTTATAAAAACTTACAATGAAACATATTGGACAGACACCTATGTTGGTGGTGTATGGAGACAAGGTCAATCAACAATGTCATTCATTAATATCGAAAGTGATTCTTTCTATCATAGAAGAACTGATACAAATAATCCATACACACTTGGATTACACGCTGTTAAACTTAAGCGTGGCTCTGGTTCCGGCGGAGGTTCGTCTGGAAATGGAGGCTGGATTCATTCTGGGGAGGAGGTTTTTAGTGATACGGCTCCGACTTCTTTTCAGGATTTGGATTTGAGTAGCTATGTTGGTGCAAGTCAGACTATGGTTATGTTGAAGGTTGAGGGGACGTCTGATAATACTTTTTTGTTTCGTACAAATGGTGAAACTAAGGATTCTTACGCTCCCAGTCATGGAAGTGTTGATACAGTTAGGGTTTATGATAGTGGCGACTATGGGAATTTGATTGTTGAGACTGATGCGTCTGGAATTGTTGAATGGAAGGCTAATAGTGCTTACTCAACAAATGTTACAATTGTTGGCTACATGCTTTCGGGAGAGGGTTCATCTTTCTGGTCTAAATCAGGAAGTAATCTCTATTACAACACTGCTAACATAGGAATAGGAACATCCTCACCTCTATCAAGCTTAACAATTCAATCATCAGCCGGAACTTCAGCCCTAAACATAGCTTCATCAACCGGAGCAAGCCTACTCTACTTTGATTCTATCGGAAATCTAGGAATAGGAACAACCTCACCATCACAAAAACTATCAGTGGAAGGAAATGTTCTAGCTGATGCTTATCTAGAATACTCACCTTTGTATATAGGTAATGCTTTATCAAAAATAATAGACATAACATATCTTGAAGGAACTAAAAACGGAAACTGGGCAGATGTTGACCATAGCACCTTACCTATTGGTTTAGTCACAGAAAATGGAGAACACAGAAAATTAGGTGAATCAGTTCAATTTAATTTAAGAGCAATTCAACAAATTGCATCTATTCTTAATCTTGAAAATGCAACAACTTCACTATCTTCTCTCACAATTGACGGAAACAGTAGAATAGGAATAGGAACATCAACACCAACAGCACAATTACATACAACAGAAACAGTTAGATTCGAAAACTTTGGAGCTGGAACATTACAAACAGACGCCTCTGGTAATCTTTCAGTATCATCTGATGAAAGATTAAAAAATATCATAGGTAATTTTGATAGAAGCATCGAAGATTTACTTGAAATTGAAGTAATTACTTACAAATGGAACGAAGAATCAGGATTTGATCAAAAAAATGAATATACAGGATTTTCAGCTCAAAATATCAAAGAAAACATTCCTGAAGCTGTTGGAGAAGACAACCAAGGATTCCTGACTCTCTCTGATAGGCCTATTCTTGCTACTTTAATTAATGCAGTGAAAGAGATTTGGGAAGAAATAACTAATATTAAGACAAGATTAGCTGGTCTTGAAGATATTGTAAGTAATTCAATTGCTTCTGTTTCGGGGTTTGTTGAAAATCTAGTTGTTGGAAGTGCTGAGAATCCAACAGGAATTACTTTATACGATAGAGAAACTGGTGAACCTTATTGTCTAGAAGTGGTTAGCGGAGATATGGTTAATACACAGGGTGAATGTGGAAATAGTTCAAATAATTCAGTTGATTTACCAACAATCACAATCCAAGGAAACAACCCTTCTCAAATCGAAATCGGATCAACCTACATTGACATGGGAGTAATAGCTCAAGATTCACAAGGAAACGACTTAACTGTTAATGTTTCTGTAACAAATAACAGTACAACTACACAAGAAAATATAAATATAAATGAAATAAGTTTAGATACATCAACATCAACAACTTATACAATAATTTATACAGTTACTGATGGTAACGAAAATACAGTTAGTGCAGAAAGAGAAGTAGTTGTAGGTAATGGAACAAAATTTGTGGACGATAGCTTACAATTTATAGAAACAGAAAACGAAGAAACTGCTACAACAACCCCTCAAATTCCTGAGATAATAGAAGAACCACAAGCTACAACAACACCTGAAGTGATAGAAGAACAACCAACTTGTGATAGTGAAAATCTAGATCTATGTATAACCCAAGAATCTTGCGAAGAAATATCTGCTTATTGGTATAATGGTAGTTGTAATTTAGAAGAAGAGGTTGGTGATATTGTTGAAGAACCACAATCTGAGGAAACTTCTACTACTACACCAGAAGTTATTTAGTTGGTAATTCTATCTACTGGTAGATAAGATAAAAAATAATAAAAATTTGGAATTAAAAAAGAGGTTATCGGTCTTAAACCGATAACCTCTTTATTTATATCTGAATAGTAGAGAATGTTACCTTTTCTACCTCGACAATATTTTCGAGAAAGATGTTTGCTGTTTGGTGAGAGTCTTCTTCAAACAAGGAAACCATTTTTTCTTTTATTTTTTTTATTATTCCTATTTTATTTCCTCCGCTTCTGCGATAGATCTTTACAACCAAACCTTCTTCATTTGCCTTTTTCAATCTTTTCAAAACAATATCTTGTTCAGACATTTTGTCTCCTCTTCAAATTTTTATTATAATTACAAATTTCCGTTCGTAAGATTAGCATTAAATAATTATCCCGTCAAGTCTATTTTGACTTGTTAAAATCTGCTATATTTTTAGTACAATTATTTTTTAAATCTTAAATTGCTACGCAGTAGTTTGTGAAATAACCCATGTTAAATATCATCTTTTTGAAAAAAGTTTTTCAAAAATTTAATTTCATCCTAGACGGATGAAATTAACAGGGTAATATTTTACTAATTCACTTCGTTCATAAGTAAAATATTATGTTAATTCCAACAGTTATAGAAAAATCACAATTTGGCGAAAGAGCCTTTGATATTTATTCTCGATTATTAAAAGATAGAATCATTTTTATTGGAGGGCCGATTGACGATCATATGGCAAATATTGTTATTGCTCAATTATTATTTCTTGAGTCAGAAGACCCAAAAAAAGATATTAGTGTTTATATAAATTCTCCCGGAGGTTCGGCTTCGGCAACCTTAGCGATGATAGATACAATCAACCATGTTAAGCCAGATGTAAATACTATTTGTGTAGGAATGGCTGCTTCAGGGGGAGCTTGGTTGTTATCGGCCGGAACAAAAGGAAAAAGATTTGTTTTACCTAATGCAGAAGTTATGATACATCAACCACTGGGTGGTGCAGAAGGACAGGCAACTGATATTGAAATCACCGCAAAGCATATTGTTGGTTTAAGAGAAAGATTAGCAAAAATACTATCAAAAAATACAGGAAAATCTGTTGATCAAATCAAGAAAGATTTAGATAGAGATTTTTGGTTACTAGCAGACGAAGCTAAGAAATACGGGATAGTAGACTCTGTCCTCAAACCAAAGAAATAATTCCAAAATTAGCGATATTCATTTTTATTTTTTCAAATTTCCGTTCACCGTACTTGAAATACGGCTCACGAAAATTTTTCAAAAATATAAACGAATCTCATCTAATTTTGAAATTATTTAACAATTTGAATAATTTCAAAACAAACAAATTTTACTACTTAATCTTTAGAACTTCCAAAATTGAGTGCGTAGCGAGGAGGTAAGGAAAAATTTGTTGAGGCGTATTTTAGATACGACGAAATAAATTTTTTCGAAACCGACAAAGCTAGGTGTCAATTTTGGAAGTTATAAATTATGAAGAATATTATAGGGCACATTAATCCAGACACAGACACAATCTGTTCTGCGTTGGTTTATGAAGATTATCTAACTCAAAAAGGAACAAAAGCTAAAGCTTACGCCTTAGGTCTTTTAAATAATGAAACAAAATTTGTTTTTGAAAAATTTAGTATAACTGAGCCAGAACATATTGAAAAATTACCTCAAGGAACTGAAATTATTCTTTTAGATCATAACGAAGAAACTCAATCTATTAATAACATCAATGACCTAGATATTGTTGAAATTATTGATCATCATAAAGTTAAAATCGAAACTGATAAACCTATCTCAATTCACATTGAACCACTAGGTTCTTCTTGTTCAATTATTGCTAAGAAGTTTTTTAGAAGTAAAAAAGCAGATCTTTCACAAACTAATGCCTCACTTTTGATCGCTGGAATTATTTCAGATACACTTTACTTTAGATCTCCAACAACAACAGAAGAGGATAAAAAAATTGCAGAAAAATTAAACGAGATTGCTCAAATCGAAGATTTAGAAAAATTCAGTTTGGAAATGTTTAATGCAAAAAGTGATTTAGGAGATATCTCAACAGAAGATCTAATTAAGCTGGATTATAAGGTATTTGAATTTGGAGATGATAGTTATGGGGTTGGGGTAATGGAAACAACGAATAAAGATTTTGGCTTGAATCGTCAAGATAAAATTGTCAAAAAACTAACAGAGATAAAAGAAGACGATAATCTGAAAGCAACTTTCTTTTCTATTATAGATATATTAGAAGAGGAAAGTTATACTTTAACATCAGGGGAAAAGGAAACTGAATTATTTAAAAAAATGTTTAATGCAGAAGAAAAAAAGGGAGCTTTATTTGTCGACAACTTAATATCTCGAAAAAAACAAATAATTCCTAAATTCAAAGAAATAATAGAAAATTAAAAATAAATAAAAAACAAAGATTTTTAAAATTACCTCTCGTATTGCTATAGCAATTTATGGGGTAAGGTGTTGGTGAAAATAAAAATTAAACAACTCATATGTGAGCTGTTTAATTTTTGTCTATATTTTTGGTTATTCAGAGTCCTTTTCGTCATTTTTATCGTCTTTGTCGTCGATTTCATCTTTCTCATCCTTTTTATTGTCGCCTTTCTTCTCTTCCTTTTCATCTTTATCCTTATCTTCTTCATCATCTTCAGAACCGCCAACACCTTTGATATCAATTTTCCAACCAGTTAACTTGGCAGCAAGTCGGACATTCTGACCTCCTTTACCAATAGCAAGAGATAATTGGTCTTCCGAAACTTCAACAATAGCTTTCTTTTCTTCTTCATCTATTTCGATGTCTAAAATTTTGGCTGGTGAAAGAGCTCCTTCAATGAATTTGTAAGGGTCATCTGACCATTCGATAATATCAATTTTCTCATTTCCTAATTCACTCATAATTGTTGATATTCGAACACCTCTCTGTCCAACTAGTGAACCGATAGGATCAATATGTTCATCTGTAGAGTAGGCAGCAACTTTTGATCGTGATCCGGGTTCTCGGACAATTCCTTTTATTTCAACAATACCACTATTTATTTCAGGTGCTTCAATTTCAAAAAGTTTTTGTAAAAACTGAGGATGTGTTCGTGAAAGTTTTAGAAAAACTCCTTTAGCTCCTTCGTCTACAGAATAAAGGTAAGCTCGGATTCTTTCTCCTTGTCCATATCTTTCACCTTTGATTTGTTCTTCGTAAGGCAAAATACCCGTTGCTCTTCCAAGGTCAACGAAGACATTACCTCTTTCAATCCTTTGAACAGTTCCACTAATGATTTCTCCTTGCTTACCTTCAAATTCACCAGCAACAGAAACTT
Source organism: uncultured Candidatus Saccharibacteria bacterium (assembly GCA_964449555.1). Lineage (GTDB taxonomy): Bacteria > Patescibacteriota > Minisyncoccia > Phycocordibacterales > UBA12079 > UBA12079. Next base: position 2,330 of record CAYUZR010000024.1, on the reverse strand, counting down.
TCTCAGCTTCTCTAATTTTTTGGATAATAGTTTGTTTTGCTGTTTGAGCTGCAATTCTTCCAAAGTCACCTTTTGATTCAAGAGGGAAGACAATTTCTCCTTCAATTTCTGCATTTTTCTTTATTTTCTTGGCATCTTCAATCATCATGTGTTGTTCTGGATTAAACCGAATTCGTGTATCTTCTTCTCCATCTTCTGTTTCTTCCACTTCAGGAGCTTCCTCCCCTTCTTCTAATTCTGGCTTAATCACTGATTCATCTACAATAATTTTAGTTTGTGAGAATTCTACATCACCAGTGTCTAAATCAAATTTAGCATTGATTATTTGCCCTTTTTTACCATATTCTTTCTTATAAGCACTAGCTAGAGACATCTCAATAGCCTCAAGAATTTTTTCTCTAGGAATACCCTTTTCTTGTTCT
>CAYUZR010000024.1:1678-1898 GCA_964449555.1 uncultured Candidatus Saccharibacteria bacterium | reverse complement strand
AATGAATTGTTTTTAAATCAAACATATTTGTTTAAGTTTACAGTAAACAGTTTATAGTTTACAGATTTTGTTAATTTTTTTTCGCTTTGCGAAAAAAAAGTCCGCTTTTCAGCGAACATTTCAGATATAAAAATACTAACATGATTTATTTTGAAAAGCAAATATATTGTATTATCCACATATATCGTTTATCCTGACTCTTTTTTATTGTATTATTTAA
>CAYUZR010000024.1:0-1668 GCA_964449555.1 uncultured Candidatus Saccharibacteria bacterium | reverse complement strand
AACAATAAACTAATAAATTAGATAATTATGATAACAACAACTGAAAAATACTCCATCGTTATCCTTGTAATTGCTATTGCGGTTGTCGGTGTGGTAGCTTATGTTTTTCCTAGCTTTTTTAATGAAGGGCAATTTGCACTAAATAATATAGAAAGATACCTTCCTAAAGTAGAATGTAATTATGGAGGTGACCAAAAAACTTATCAGGCAGCTTTAGATAACAGAGAAGTTGGTATATGTTCATGTATCGGAGAAGAGAGGATTAAAGAGATGTGTGTGAGGGTAACTCAAGATTTAGCATTGTATGGTCAAGCCATTAGTCAATCTAATCCGGACATCTGTAATGAAATTACAGGAGAAGAAAGAAGAGAAGCTTGTTTTGATATGTCTCAAAGTAGAATAAATTATTTAAGAGAAAATAACTTACAAGCCTTGGCAGATGATTATTTATTTGCTCATAGCGATAAAGCTATAGGAGAACTAGAAAATTTAATTGAAGAAAATCCAGATGATTCTTATAATTTACTTCAACTAGCGCTAGCTTATGCAGAAAAAGGATTATCAGAACAAGAACAAGGAAACGATCAAGCTCCATATGTAGAGAAAGCACTTGCTATGATTGAAAGAGCTAAGCAAATAAACCCTGAAGATTCAGAAGTTTATAGTGCCGAAGGTTATGTTTATGAAATTCAACCGAATTTTGCTAAAGCTATAGAATCTTATAATAGAGCAATTGAGTTAGACCCAAATAATTATTCTGCTTATGCTGGGAGAGGGCATGTGAATAGTATGATCGGGTTGCTTGATCAAGCTTTAAGTGATTTAAAAATTGCTGCAAAATTAGATAAAGATAATCAAGACATTCATATTTATGCCAACCTGTGTCGTCTAGAAGCCTCTAGGAGTGACTTGTATATAGATGCAATTAAAAATTGTCAGATATCTATTGAATCAGAATCTCAAGACATTGTTTTCAAATCAGAAGCTTATCAAATATTAGCGACAATTTTCAGCAAAAATAATGATTATTTTCAAACAGAGAGTTATCTTCTAAAGGCTAAAACCTTAACCCCACAAGACCCAAATCTATTTGTAGCTTTGGCTAATTTGTATATGAATACAGGGAATTATGTAAAGGCGGAAGTAAATGCCAAGGAATCAATAAGGATTTCTTCTACAAAAGCAGATGCATATCAAACATTGGCATACTCTCTATATAAACAAGAGAAGTATCAAGAAGCTATTGAGAAGGCCAATATTGGTTTGGACTTAGTTGATAATGATGTATCTTTATTGGAACCAAATAAACCAGTAATGTATCAAGATTTGTATTACACATTAGCTAATATTTATAATAAATTGGGTGATGAAGCGAATGAACTAAAATATAAAGAATTAGGAGATAATGCTTTGTTAATTAATTAAATTATTATCATGAAAAAAATAACATTAGAAAATATAATACCACTTCTTGTTGTGATTGTTTTATTTGGATTTGGTTTTTCTGCAAAAACGGAAGTTCACGCCACAACCGAAGACCCTTATGTAACAAGTAAAACTACTTCAGTAACAAAATCTTGTGTTTGGAAATACAGAGATTTATACATATGTTCTTATAAGAGCGGTAAGAAAGTCCCTCAGTTTTTCTGCTCCTCTGGTTGTTCTAGT
>CAYUZR010000023.1:2675-8710 GCA_964449555.1 uncultured Candidatus Saccharibacteria bacterium | reverse complement strand
CTTCAGATACAGCGATTTCTTCGTGCTTGGGATCAATAACAAACAAAGCTTCGGGCAATCCCTTCAAAGAAACTAGTCCCGAAAACTTCATATCTAGTTTAGCGATTTCTCTATCAATAAGAAGTCTTTCTTTTTTTGTGTATTTTCCAAGAAGACCTTTTTCTTTATCATCACTTAGTTTCTGAAAACGACTAACTCTTTTATTAATTTCAATAGAATTTGTCAATGTACCCCCAATCCATCGTCCAGCTACAAACGGCATTCCAACGGCTGATGCTCCTTTCTCAACAGCTTCTTTCGCTTCACCTTTTCCAGATACAAATAAGATTTGTTTTCTGTCAGAAGCTAATTCTTTAACAAATTCTTGAACTTTTTCAAGAGATTCAGATGTTTTTTCTAAATCAAAAATTTCGACTCTATTTTTAGAACCGAAAATAAACTTCTTTACAGAAGGATGTCTTTTGGTTTTTGAGTAACCAAAGTGAGCGCCTGCCTCAAACATTTGCTCGATTTTTTTATTATCACTTTTTGTCATACGATAAGTTTAGTCCTGCAACAGAAAGTTCTTAAATAAACTTTCTTAGACTGTATAAATTACTTAATAAGTTAGTTTTTAGTTAAATAGTTAAATAGTTTTTAGACTAAAAACTGGTTTTCATATACCCAAGAATACTAACAAAATTTTTGATTTTGTGCAATGAAATTATCAGTACACTCATGCTGATGTATATATGTTCGTATATACGCACATATATACGAATAGATTTGAAAAAGCCCTACAAATTGCTATAGCAATTTGTAGGGCTTTTTTATTCGTTACTATAAACTGTCAGCTGTAGTCTGTGAGCTTTTTCGACTTATTCTTCCTTCTGAAACTCACCAACAACCTGATCTAGGTCTCCGCCTAAAATTTTATCTATATTAGACCAATTTTTTTTGATTCTATGGTCGGTGATTCTGTCTTGTGGGAAATTATAAGTTCTAATCTTTTCTGATCGATCACCTGTTCCAACTAATTGACTTCTTTGCTCTGCATCCTTAGCTCTCTCCTCTTCTTCCTGTTTTTGTTCAAGTTTTGCCAATAAAATACTCATTGCTTTTTCCCTATTTTTCAACTGACTTCTCTCGGCTGTACAACGAGCATCAACTCCAGTTGGTCGGTGAATAAGCCGAACTGCTGTTTCAACTTTGTTTACATTTTGACCTCCAGCACCACCTGAGTGAGATAATTCCATGTCAATTTCACTTTCATCAACCTTAAATTTTGTTTTCTTTTTTATAGGCAAAATCACCACAGAAGCAGTTGATGTATGAATTCTTCCCATTTTTTCTGTTACTGGAACTCGCTGAACTCGATGAACCCCGTTTTCAAATCGTAAATCTTTATAAACATCCAAACCTTTTATCTCAAAAATAGCTTCTTTATATCCTCCAACTGTCCCAGCTGACTGGCTAACTTTCCGCACTGTCCAACCTCTTTTTTCCGCATATTTTTCATACATTATTGCTAACTGCTCAGCAAAAAGTGACGCTTCATCGCCTCCTGCACCGGCTCTAACTTCAAAAATTATTTCGTTCGGAAATTTTTCTTCCAACTCCTCTGTTTTCAAAATCTCCTCCATCTGTGTTAAAATAGCTTCTTTTTGAATTTTAAGATTTTTTATTTCTTCTTCTGCCAATTCTTTCATCGAAGCATCAGAATTAAGCATCTCTTCGATGCTTTTTCCTTCATTTTCTAGCTTTTCGTATTCACTTGCCAAAAAATTTGTCTTTGGATTTTCTTTGAATTTATTTAAATCCATGGAAATTAGTATAGAATAGTAAGTAGCAAGTAGCAAGTATTTTTATTAAAAAACAAGATATTATCTTGTTTTTTACTCTTTTACATATAAATTTCCTTTATAATAAATATAATTTTTGGGTTCTTTTTTCTTTCGCTGTCTTTTTCTTTCTAGTTCGTAATGTTTGGTGTGTGTTTCTTTTCTGATTTTTAATAATTTATCTAAAATATAATAGTTAGCAATTTGAGGATTTTCATCTATCTCATTAAAAATAGCTTGAATAGCCCAAAGTCTAATAGCAACACTATCTATTTCTTTCTTAGAAAACGCATTATTTATTTTACCGATTAAAATCATATAGTCTCTACATATTTGATCAAAAAACATATTAGTTAATATTTTTTTAAGTTTTTTATGAAATTTTTTCCATTCATCGTGATTATAAAAAAAGGTAATATCTCCCTCTTCACAAATAAACAAATGTTCATAGAAACCAACACCAATTAAATCAGATAAATATTCCGATTCTCCTTTGTGCCACACTTCAATCTCTGTTAAAGACGATGCTTTTGTTCCATATTTTACATATTTACTCATATATTAATTATATCAATTTCTTTAAACGATAAAAGGTTTAAATGTTTATTAAACCAATCAAAAAATCAACGGCTCACTATGTGAGCCGTTGATTTTTTTCCTTTCCAGATTCTTAAATCCTACTTCTTAAATCTTAAATCTGAAAAAATAAAAAGATTAATTTTCTTAGGTTACCCGGTAACTAGGTCAATACGGACAGGTTACCAGGTAACGAAAATTAATCTTTTTATTTTTTCTTGACTGCTGCCATTCTCTTCTTAAACTTATCTACTCTTCCTGCCGTATCAAGCACTTTCTCATTTCCTGTATAAAATGGGTGGCAGGCAGAACAAATTTCCACCTCAACTTCTTTTTGAGTAGATCCTAATTTAAATTTATTTCCACAAGCACATTTTACTTCCGCTTGATTATATTCTGGGTGAATGTCTTTTTTCATATTTTTCTTATGAGTGTAAGCGAATTAGAAAAATATGACCCTGTTAATTCAAATTTTGTAGAAATTTGAGCTTTTTGATTTTTCTCCAAAAAAATCAAAAAGTATTTAACACGGGTATATTTTTATAAACCACACGCTCCTAAATTGATTTTATTAAATAGTAATTTAACACAAACAATATTTTAAAGCAAATAAAAGTTAATTAAAGAATTTTTAATCACAAATCAAGTGTATCTATATCTGCCTGAAAAGCCGTCGCCCTCTGCGCCACCTTATATCCATAACTCCATTTTGAATTCATATGCTTCGCTAACCGAGAACCACTTGAACCCAAACCTGAATAATACTTTGCCGCTGAACAAGACCAAATCTCAAATTTATTATCAAAACCATTTGGTCCAGCACATCGATAACGAGCATCACTTAAATACAAAGCTGTCCCAACAAAAGCATCTAAATTAGTAAACGGGGACGGCACACTCACACCCAAAACCTTAGAAACACGTTTTTTGTAACCCAACTGATTTCCAACATCCCACCAAGTCCTCGGCATAAATTGAGAAGGTCCCATTGCCCCACCATAAGCTCCATCAGCATAAATCGGACAAGAGACAGGTGTTGTATCAGGATTCATTCCTAACTCATCCATAATCGACAAAAAAGATGGTTTTTGTGAATTTGACATAACTGTACCAGCAGAATTTCGTGCAGACTGATTATAAGTACATCGTCCAAGATTTGAACCAATTACCCCATCAATTGCTGATTCCTGTGTTAAAACAGCCAAAACAAGAGCAGCCTCAACTCCAATTTGTTCTTCATAAGGTTGAACCAAGCGAAGCGCTTCATAAAAAGTAAGTTCTGTCCCACCAACAGTCTTAAATATTCTGTTTCTAATTTCATTTTTTATTCTTTCTTTTTCGGCTATAGTTTTTTTGTATTGATTTTCTTGTTCTCTATTCAAACTAAGTAATTTTTGACTTTCATTTTTATAACCTTCTGTTTTTCTTTTTTCTTCCTCTTTTGCTATTTTTAAAGCCCTTTCTCTTTCCTCTTTTTCTTCCAAAAGTTCTTGTGCTGTCTGTGTCTCTTCTTTTACTTGTCGAATTGCCACTAAATTATTTTGAAGTTCACTTTCTAAAACATTAAAGTCATCAAAATCTACAAAAAATTCAGATAAACTTTCTTTGGAAAGAACTGCTTCTAAAACAGAAAAATCATCAAGTTCATTTGTTCTCTTCATTAAACCAGTAAGAGATATCATAATTCTTTCATTTTTTTCATTTAATTCTTGAATTGTTTCCTTTTTTTCAAAAATACCTTCTCTTAGTTTATATATTTTAATTTCTTTAGCTCTAATATCTGCTTTTGTCTTAGATATTTTTGAACCTAATATGTCAATATCTCTCTCTATTGTGACTGATTCCCTTTGCTTAGCATCTAACAAAGCTTCTTGTTCAGCTATCTCCTCTTCACATTTTGCCAAAGCAATCTCTAACTCAGCATCTGATTTGCCCTCAAGGTTAATTGAGCAAGTTACCTCTGAATATACAGAAAAAGGCACCACAAAAAGTAATGATACTGTTATCACAAATAGAAGATTCCAAATATTCTGTATTTTTATCATATGGATATATTATAAGTCAGAAAGTAGAATGTAGAAAGTAGAATATAGAAAAAGAAAAAAGATTTTGACAAAGCCAAAATCTTTTTTCTCGTAATTCATAATTCGTGATTCTTAATTCACTTTATGTTGTATTATTTTTCTTTCTTTTCATCATCTTCTTCTTTTTTTCCATCGTCATCTGCATCACCACCCTCTTCTTCTCCTTTACCTTTTTGTTCGATCTCTATATCTTCGATACTTACGGACTCTTCTTCTACAATTTCCTCTTTAGCCTCAGCAACAGAAGCAATTGTTTCGTTTTCATCATCCAAAATAGTAACACCTTCTGGAAGTTTTAAATCTTTCACAGCAATCTGATCACCAAGTTCTTTTAAAGAAGAAAAATCGACTTCAATACTTGAAGGAAGATTTCTTGGCAAAACTTCAATTTTCAATTCATGTATAGATTTAGTCAACACTGCACCAAGGTTTTTAACAGCAGGAGATTCACCTATAAACTCTAAAGCAACAACCGCTTCCATAAGTTTTCCTCTCTCAATTACATAAAAATCAATATGGCGAACCTGACTTGTAACAGGATGAATATCCATACCCTTAATAATAACTTCTTTAGTTTCATCAACACCTTCCAACTCAATCAAAGCTGATGTCCCAGCTTCTTTCCAAACTGACTTAAATTCACTATAAGAAAGCATAATAGGAGTAGATTCAACACCTTTACCATAAAAAACAGCAGGAACTTTATCTTCCGCTCTCAACTGATTTATATCAATATTTAAATCTCTTTTTTGTATATTCAACTTAAACATGTTGTTTTTCTTATGAACGAAGTGAGTTAGAAACAACAACACCCTGTTAATTCAAATTTCGCAGAAATTTGATTCACAATGAGTTTAATTTATTTTTGGTTACCCGGTAACCTACCCTATCGGACGGGTTACCGGGTAACCTTAAAAATAAATTAAACTCATTGTGATATTTAACATGGGTTTATTCAACTCCCATTTAATTCAATGAATATAAATCTACTATATTAATAGATAAAAAGCAATATATTTTTACTTATTTTTGAAAAAATAATTTTAATCTCTCTCCAACTATTTTTTGTATTTCTTTAACAACCGGTTTCATAATTTTATAAGGTGCAATTTGTTCTTTATTTTGCTCCAAAGACTGTTCTAGAGATTCTCGATAAGCTTTTCTGATTTCTGTATTTATGTGAACAATAGAGATACCTGATTCAATTGCTGACACGAAATCTTCATCTGTAATTCCAGACCCTCCGTGCAAAACCAACGGAACTCCACAAGCTTCTCGAACATCTTTTATCCTTTGAATATCCAAATCAGGATTTTTTACTCCTTTTAACATTCCATGTATATTACCAACCGCCGGAGAAAATAAATCAACACCAGTTTCTTTAACAAATCTCTTTGCATCTTCAACAGAAGTCATCTCAACACCTTCAGGTATTTCATCTAACATCTTTGAAGATGTTCCAATATACCCAAGCTCTCCCTCAACAACAATACCTGAATTTACACTTTTTGCATATTCAACACATTTTTTAGTCATATCGATATTTTCGTCAACC
>CAYUZR010000023.1:0-2665 GCA_964449555.1 uncultured Candidatus Saccharibacteria bacterium | reverse complement strand
GAGCTCCGTCAAAAATAACCGCATCAAAACCAGCATCAACCGCCTTCTTTAAACTTTCAAAAGATTTACAATGATCAGCGTTTGTAAAAATTGGATAATCAAATTCTTCCCTAATAGACTTAACCAAAGCAACAGACTGTTTCGTTCCAACAAAATTTCTTTCCCCTTCCGACAAACCAATAATAACCGGAAAATTTAATTCTCGAGCTGAATTAAAAATAGCCCAAAGACCCTCAATGTTTGAAATATTAAAATGACCAATCGCAATTTTATTTTCGTCAGCTTCTTTTATAATTTGTTTTAAATTGTATTTTGACATATAGATATTTTAACACAAAAAAACAACCTGCGAATCTTTAATAGATTCACAGGTCTAAATTTTTCTCTCAACAATCTCAGTTTCTGGTTTCTGGCTCTTTTTTATGTTATTGATATTGTTTCTGGTGCTTTTTCAGCCCCATTACTGATAACACGAAAACAGAACCTCTCTAACCCAGCCCGTTTTAATGTTTGGTTATTTTGGAAAAAACCTTTAACAGCTGTTATTATTACCGAACTTTTATTTCGACAAGAAGGTGTTTCTCTAAAAACAATAACTACCTCCAATCTTGGACTTTTTGAAACTTTTTTTTCTAAAAAATTAATTTTGTGACTCCACAAGGTTTGTTTAACTCGAGCTGTAACTTGTTCACAAATATCACTAGTTTTATCTATTAATGAGAGGAGGAGATCTTTAACGAGCTCATTTCCGTTAACAAAACCTATATCACCAACTAATTGATCATTATTTATAATAAGTTTTACTGTCACCGACATAATATTCTCCTTTTTTAGAATAAAAGTTGAAATACAAATTCCTGCCATATTTATACACCTACTACCTAAAAAAGTAAAGAAAAAAGAACGAACTTGCGTACGCAAGTTCGTTCTTTTTTTCTTTACTTTTTATTTTGCAATTCTTTCAATGTAACCAACATCGGCGAAGCTAAGAAAATAGATGAGTATGTTCCCGCAATTACACCAATCGCTAATACCAAAGCAAAATGTTTTGTTGTTTCTCCCCCCATAAAGAACAAGAAAAGAAGTACGAACAAAGTTGTCAAAGATGTATTGATTGAACGAGCAAAAGTCTGTCGCAAACTTTTACCGACTGTTTCCTCAAATTTTTCACCACTTTTTGCATTTTTAATATTTTCACGCACGCGATCAAAAACAACAATTGTATCATTAACAGAAAAACCAAGAATCGCCAAGAGAGCAGTCACAAATAAAACATCTATTTGGTAATCAACAAACATACTTCCCAATAAAACAAATATTCCAGTTGGAATAAGAATATCATGAACAAGTGCTAAAATAGCGACAAAACCAAATTTCCAAGATGAAATAGCCTCTTTTCCAATCTCAGAAACTTTTCTAAAAGCAAAAGCTACAAACAAAATAATAGCAATGATCACAGCCAAAATAGCCAACCAAGCTTTACTTTTCAACTCCTCCCCAATTACTGGTCCAATCGAATTAAATCTCTTTGTTTCGATTTGAACTAAATTATTATCAGATAATGCAGAAACAACAGAAAGTCTTTCTTGCTCGGTTAAATTTTTTGTTCTTAGAATAATCCCATTCTCGCCTGTTTTTTGAACAGTATAATTTCCTAATTCCAAATTATCCAAATTACCCCTGATGACATCCAACTCAATAACTTCTTCCGGATAAGCAATTTCTGTAATAGCTCCACCTGTAAAATCAATACCGAGATTTACTCCAAAAAAAGCAATAGCGAATATAGAAGCAGAAATTAATATAGTTGAGATTGTATAAAATATTTTTCTATTTTTGATTATATTCATATTTTGATTTTTAATTTTACGAATGAATATATATTATCTTAAAAGACTTCAATGAGCAAACAAAAAACCACAAAAGTAATTACCAAAGTAAAAACTTTTGTGGTTTAATAAAAACTTCTAACTAATGGAGTTTTTCTTTCGAAATCTCCAAGAGATTAAACTCTTTAACAAATTCACTTTCAAAAGGCAATATTTGATGCCCTAAACACCAAACATCACAACCATATTTTCCACAACTAAGACATAGGTGATTTTCATAAATAATAGGACTTTTTTCTTGAACCTGAACGCTAGCCAATCGACTGAAGTCAATTTCCTTTTTCTCTGGAACGCCTATTTTAATTTTTTTTATAAATCCAGAGCCGTCCCCCCCATCACCAGACCAGTAATTTTTCAACCTTTTGAGATCATTGATCAAGTGACCATAATAAGAAATTTGTCTCCCTGTTCCCAAAGAGAGAAAAAGTTCAAAAGATTTTATAACATCACCAAGTTTCCAATATTTTCGGGTTAAAAGCTCAATTTTTTCTGCTTTTTTTGCAAAAAATTCTGGTTTGCTAACAGTAAGAATATCCTTATGTCCCAAAACCATTAGGTAAACTTTATCTGGGTCTTTTTTTTCTTCAGCTCCTTTGAGCTCACAGAAGCCATAAAAATCCAACACAACAGCCAAAACATAAAAATTTAGTTCAGGAATATTTTCTTCTTCAATTTGAAACTTAACAATATCTCCCGCTAAACAATCTTCTTTTTTCATTTTTTCCTCCTTTGTCCTACTTTTAAAGCACTTATGTGTAAACACAAATTTCTAAAAT
>CAYUZR010000022.1:0-9548 GCA_964449555.1 uncultured Candidatus Saccharibacteria bacterium | reverse complement strand
CCCAAAAATCCTTACATCAAAAATTTCAATATTTTCTATCAGAAAAACAGGTTTTTCATTTCCTACACCAAATGGCGCCAACTTATCGATAATATTAAAATTCTCCCAACTCACATCATCCAATCCAATCTTTTTATCCACCATAGGCAGTACTCCGACTACTGCCGATTTGTTTTTGTTTAATTTATTGAAAGAAACAAAGAGTTTTTCTTCGAGAAGATGGATTTGTTCATTTGAAACCGCGAAGCCACCGGCCATTTTATGTCCACCAATATTTGTAAAAATATTTTTACCCACACTTTCCATCAATTCAACAACATCAACTGTCCCACAAGAACGACAAGAGCCTTTTATCTCACCTTTACCATCTCTCCCCCAAACAAAACAGGTTCTATTGTGTTTACCTACCAACGAGCTAGCAACCAAACCAACCACTCCTGGATTCCATTCAGGACTACCAACAACAATCACACTTCCAATTTCTCTCTCTTTTAATTGTTTATTTGCCTTTCTAACCATTGAAGTTACCAGTGATTTTCGCTTTGTATTTATTTTATCCAAGTAACAAGCCAATTCACCAGCGACAACCTCGTCGTCAGTCGACAAAAATTCGAATGCTTTCATCGGGTCATCAATTCTTGAAGCAACATTTATCCGAGGCGTTATCATAAAAGCAAGGTCATCTTCTGTAAGAGTATTTTTGAAAATTCTTACTTTTCTCAACAAATGATTAAGACCGTGACGAGGGGTTTTTCTTAAAACTTTCATTCCAAAATATGAAAAAACTCTATTTTCATTTTTAAGCGGAACCATATCAGAAATGGTAGCCAAACCAACCATATCAAGAAGCCATTTTTCCCAACCTTCTTTGATTTCGAAATCACCTTTTTGAATTAACGCTTGCACAAGTTTAAACACAACTCCTGCCCCTGCAATCTCTTCGTCTGGATAAACACAGTCATCTCTTTTTGGGTTTAAAGTTGCACACGCTTTTGGGTAATCATCGCCTACTAAGTGATGGTCAGTAATGATTACATCAATTCCTTGTTTTTGAGCTTCTTTTACTTCTTTTATATCTTTAATTCCACAATCAATTGTAATAATTAAATCAACCTCATCTTCTCTAAAACTTTTAATTGCTTCCATATTCAAACCATAGCCTTCGTTTTGTCTGTGAGGAATATAATTTTTGAAATTCGGATAACCAATTTTTTTAAAAAAATCAACTAAAACAACTGCCCCAGGAATTCCATCTGCATCATAATCAGAATAAATCAAAATCTTTTCTCCAGTTTCAATTGCTTTCAAAATTCGATCAACCGCCTTGTCCATATCTTTCATTTTAAACGGATCATATAAATCACGATAATAATCTGGATTCAAAAATTTCTCTGCCTCTTCCCGAGTTTCAATACCACGAACAAAAAGAAGTTCGGCCAACAATTCTGGGTAAACTTCAAATTCTTTTTTTACTTTTTTCGGCAATTCATTATCTCGCACAGTATATTCTTTGCCATTTTCTTTTTTGACCATTGGAGTATTTTACCATAAGAAAGATGTAAGATTTAGGATTTAGGATTTAAGAAACGAAAAACTTACTTTGTAAATTTCTCTTAAATCTTAAATCCTACTTCTTAAATCTATTTTATTTTGTTAAAATAAAATGTATGAACGATTGTTTATTTTGTAAAATTATAGAAGGCGAAGTTCCTTCGACCAAAGTTTACGAAGATGAAAAAACTCTTGCTTTTTTAGATATAAATCCAGTCAATCCTGGACATACTTTGGTAATTCCCAAAAAACATTCTAGAAATGTTTTTAATATTGAAAAAGAAGATTTAAGAGCAATTACTGACGCTTTGAGTAAACTATTACCAATAGTAAAAAAATCTGTAAATGCAGAAGGGATAAATATTGCAAACAACAACGAAGCAGTTTCTGGTCAAATCATATTTCACACACACTTCCATATAATCCCAAGATTCGAAGGTGATGGAATGAAACTATGGACAGGAAAAGCTTATAAAGAAGGTCAAAGAGAAAAAATCGCAGAAAAGATAAAAAGAGAACTAAAATAACCCAAAAATAAAATCTGTAGACGTCCGACGTCTACAGATTTTATTTTTGGATTATTTATTGCAAAACTTGTATACCTGGGAGAGTTTCGTCCATCAAAAATCTGAGCATTGCCCCTCCACCTGTTGAAATAAATGTAATTTTATCTTCCACTTCTTTGGCAAATAAGGTTGTATCACCTCCACCAATAACTGTCTCGGCATTAGATTCAGACATCGCTTGAATTATTTCTTGTGTAGACTTATCAAAACCTTTCAAATAATCTCCAAGTGGCCCATTCATTAAAATAAAATTTGAATTTTGGATTAATTTTTTCAGATGAGAAACACTTTCGCTCCCAGCATCTAAAATCATATCATCATCCAAAATCTCGTTTGGTGTTTTCTGTTCTTTATTTTGAGTAACAACATCTACTGGTAAAATTAAATTTTTTCGATCAATTACATTAGTTAAATCACAACATTTACCACTAACAACTGAACGACCAATATTAAAACCTTTTGTTTTAAAAAAATCATTCGCCAACGCTCCTCCCACAAAGACATTATCAAAAATATTCAAAGTTTTTTCTATTAAAAGCAGTTTTGTTTCCATTTTATTTCCTCCTAAAATAAATAGTGAAGGTTTTTCGGGATTAAAAGAATCAGAGAGATTTTTAATTTCTTCTTCAAATAAAATTCCAGAATACGAAGGTACTAGTGTAGGAATACCAACAATAGAAGCATGTTTTCGATGAGAATTAGAAAATGCTTCGTTCACATAAACATCTCCGAGAGAAGCTAGTTGTTTGACAAAATTTTCATCGTTTGCGACCTCCCCGTCATGCTGTCTCAGGTTTTCCAACATTACAAAGTCATTATTTAAACCTTGAGAATCCAAATAATTACTTTCGAACGACAAATCTGGGTAAATATTTTTTAAATAATCATAAACTGGTTTAAGTGATTCTGTTTTTTCACGACCAATGTGAGCCAAAATTATTACCTTAGCATCTTGTTCTCTCAAAAAATCAATTGTTGGTAAAATTTTTTTAATTCTAAAATCATTTTGAACTACCCCGTTTTCAATCGGCACATTTAAATCAAGTCTAAGTAAAATCCGTTTTCCTTTCAAATCTTCTTTTTCTTGTGTTATTGAATGCATATTTTACAATTCATTTGCTATTTTTAAAATCATATTAAATTTCTTTGAGTCAAGACTTGCTCGCCCAACAAGTAAACCCTCCACATTCCCATTCTCTAAAATATTTTTTGCATTATTTGGATTTACTGAACCACCATAAATAATTGGTGGAAGTTTCGTTTTTACTCCATATTTATCTGACAAAACTTTCTTTGTGAAAATTGACATCTCTTGTATATCTTCTGAATCAACAGCTTTATTTTTACTTTTATCACTAATTGCCCAAACAGGTTCGTAAGCTACTATAATATTTTTTAAAGCATTCTTACTAATTCCTTCAAGCGAAGCTATTAGTTGTTCTTCCAAGAAATTAAAATGTTCTGCACCGTCATCCCTTTTTTGTTCGCCAACACATAAAATTACTTTTAACCCTGCTCTAACAGAAGCTAAAATCTTTTTACTAACCAATTTATTATCTTCACCCAAGGCTCGTCTCTCAGAATGCCCAATTATTACATATTCACATCCAACATCTTCCAACATTTCTGGAGAAACCATACCTGTATAGGAACCTTTATTTTTTATAAAAGTATCTTGTGCTCCTACAGCCACCCGATGTCCTTTATATAAATTTGCTAAACTTTTTATATATAAAAAAGGAGGACAAACGACAGTTTGAATATTTTGTAATCGAGAAGAAACTCTTTTCACACTCAAAAAAAGCTTCTTTGCTTTAGTTTCAGAAGTTGGGTTCATTTTCCAGTTAGCGATGATTAATTTCTTGTTTTTTAACATACTAGAATTATATCATTTTTAATCAAAACCTAAACGGCTCATGTGTGAGCCGTTTAGGTGGCTCAATAGAGCCTTTTTTAAACTTGAATATTTCAATGGCTCATCGATGAGCCATTGAAATTTTGATGTTTTTTAGTTTGCTTCGCAAATCGAAGACTGGATCACTTTGCTTCGTTCGTAAAGACAAATTTTAGTATAGTTTCTACTACTTCAAATTTTTTCTATTTTGGATGAGATTTGGTTTTGTTTGTCTAAAAATTTTTCGTAGGGTACCGAGTAGCACTCCTTCGCTACGCTTCGGGGGGCTTAGTATTCTGGGAGAATATTAAGAGTACCTGACTCAAAATTTTCTATCCAAACAAAAACGCTAATTTTGGAACAACTACTCTATCTCACGCCAAGATTCTATAGACCACGACCCGCTCGGCCCTGAACTAAAATTCATATTAGTAAGTCCCTGTTCATAATTCAACTCAATATTATTATTTAAACTCAACTGATCCCCTACTAACGAAATAGCAGTAATATTATTATTTAATCGAATAGTACCATACGGAGCAACCAAAATATCAACAGCAACATTATTACTAATATTTATTCCATAACCACTAGGAGTACAAGTTGTAAATCCATAATATTGATCACATTCTGCCAAAGACAACATCATCATATGACCATTATTTGTTCTAGGATAATTTATAGCAACATTATTCTCTAAATTAATCCAACCATCAGATATGATGGCTCCTGACCCGTCACTTCCATAAGATAAACCTAAACCAAAATCAGCATTTCCAGAAATATCCATATTACCTTTAACATAAACCGTTCCTTCTAATGAAAAACTTCCTCCAGCAGTCATATACAAATCTCCCTCAACAACACCAGGTCCAATAGAATCACCATCGGAAAGATACAGATCTCCTACACTAATAACCCCATTAGCGATAGCTTCTGCTTTCCAAGTATCAATATTAGATTCTGAAATAGGATAAACTAAATAAGAGGGATCTGTTGGTGGTATTGTTGGACTTGTTTCACTTCCGCCGATACTACAATTGGTCGAAATATTATAATCAGCATCTCCACCAATAGTACAGTCAGAAATATTATGTGCTGATACATCGCCATCCGCAGTACTTCCATCAAAAGTATAAGCAAAAGCATCCCCACTAATGTCAGAATTGAGAATATTATGAGCATAAGCCGAAAAAATTCCTCCTACTCCATCATCCACAATAATATTATTCAGAGTTCCACTACTATCAGCATTACTCATCCAAACTTTGAAATTCAAATCACCTCCGATAGATGTAAAAGATGATTTTGTCCAATCGTTTGAATAAAATCCAGAACCATCAGAATATCCATCAACATTGTCAAAACCATTAACATAATAATTATTATCATCTCTAGATGTGTTTAGGACGATCCAATATGTCTTAGTTGGATCTAGTTGTGGGTTATTATCAAATCCGATATCGACAAAAGAATAATTGCTTTCGACTAAATTAGAAGCGACTACACCGGTAGCTAAAATACCATTCTTGTTTGGCTTACCACTTTTATCTTCTGTTATAAAAACATCTAAATTTGTAGGTGTACCAACTTTTTTTAAATAAAGAGCTATTTTTGCTAAATAAGTATTTGAAGAAACAACTTTGAAAGATTGGGTAATATCAATTTGATTTTGCCCACTGGTTCGAAGACCAAAAGACAAATCATCATTATAGGTTATCCATTCAACATCTGTTGTTGTAGCTGGTCGCATTGCCACATAAACATCTCCTGCAATTGTAGCTCCGCCAGCTCCAATTATATCTCCGTTAGAATAAACTGAGCCGTTTATTCTTGAATTATTATCAATATCTAAACCCCCCTGACCTGTAAACAAGCCGTAATTAAAACTTACACCACTAGTAAGTCTAACTTTACTTTGTATTTTTTTAACACGACCATCTAAATCACTAGCTGTGACAATCTCTTTTAAATCACTCCCTAAATCAGTAACCGTCGTAATTGTAGTACCATTATCAAAAGCCAATTCCTGAGAATCAGTAATATTTGCTCCATTTCTTACGCGGGACAAAACATCTTCATTCCCACCTTCTGAAATAAATAGAGCTTGTTTAGCTTTGTTATGTTCTTTTCCAACTTTTAATTGACTAACAACTGGTGAAGACATAGTTACCACAACCAAAGTGGAGATAAACAACGAAAATAATGCTGTTAGTATTACTACTTGACCCTCGTCAGATCTTCTATATTTATTATGTCTGTTAAATAAATCCATAAAATATGTTTACTCCAATTAAATACAACCTGATAAACCCTAAACACTAAACTCTAACTCCTAAATAAGTTCAAAGTCCAAATTTTCAAAACCAAAAACAATTAAGGTTCTTTCATCAAGATCATAGTTTTTTGAATTTTGAGTTTCAGACATTTTTAATTTATTTGGAGTTTAGTGTTTAGGATTTAGGGTTTAGGAACTTTTTCTAATATGCTTCGCGCATAACCACGGAATCATAAAAAGTTTTTTCAAACCGTTTTTCCCCTTTCTGCACTGACAATCTTAGTTCAATTTTTATCAATTTTGACACTGCAGTATCACTTGAATCTAATCTAAATTTTTCCACACTAACCCCCGGAATATTTAAAATAACAGAAGCTAGTGCACCACTTTGAATCTTTAAATCAGTTCCATCTAAGAAAAAACGAATTTCTTCTGTTCCTCCACTTTCATCAAGAGTATTTAGAGAAATAACTCCTGAATCGGAACCAAAAGAACTCCCACTAGTACCAAGACTATTGGACCATCTTATTTCTGTGGCAAGCCGATCAATAATCATTACAGCTGTTTGATTAATCTTTTGATTTGCTTTTATATTTATATAAGATTCAGACATCATAAGAACAGAATTAACAACAATAAAAATAACCAGAACCAAAACAGCTATGTAAATTAATATTTCTAACAATGAAAATCCCTTATTATTTTGTAAAAAATTTTTTAACATTTTTATTCGAATAAATTAGCCAAATAAGTTTCTGCAGATTGAGTTGATGTAGCTCCTGAAACAAACCAAGAAACTGAAGCTTCTATTTTTCTTATACTCTCATCTTCCGTACCGATAGCTGAAATATCACCATTACCATCTCTAAAAACCGTATAAACAACAAAACTCCTTTCAAACTTATCATCAATATAATTATTTGTACTAGTTGCATTCCATGAAACACCATCAAAATCTAAAAAATAAGTAGTACTAGTCGCTAGACCTGAAAAAGATGTCCAATTAGAATCTCTTAAATATCTAACAACTTCTACAGTCTCCTCTAATAAAAAATTTGATTTAGTAACATCAGCATTTTTTATCGATACTTGTATAAAAAAAATATATGCGGTTAAAGCAGAGAAAAAAGCAGTAAAAATTACGGCTAAACCAATTATAATTTCAATAAGTCCTGAACCCCTATTTCTTTGTAATTTATAATATCTCATATTAATTACCTATATAAAAAACACCTGTCGAAAGAATTGTTAAAATCTTCGTTTTGTTTAAATCTTTCACTAAAGAAAAAGTTATTACTCCATCAGTATCAGTGTCGTTTGTTATTTTATTAAAAATAATATCGGAACCTCCTCCGGTTATTGATATATTAGATATCACAACATCATCACCTAGAATTGAAATTTTATTATTTGGATTAGAAACAG
This sequence comes from uncultured Candidatus Saccharibacteria bacterium, assembly GCA_964449555.1. GTDB lineage: Bacteria > Patescibacteriota > Minisyncoccia > Phycocordibacterales > UBA12079 > UBA12079. The sequence continues at coordinate 1,834 of CAYUZR010000022.1, read as the reverse complement.
AATAAGTTGAACCTTCAAATAAAGTCATTTTATCGGATTCAAAATGGACACCATAAACAAATGAATTCAAAGCGGATGATGTCTGAGATTTTGCTTTATCCAAAATAGCTATAGCTCTTTCTGTTTCTACTTTCAAAACCTCTTTATCTTTGATATTAGAAAATATACCAATAGCTATAATAAACAATATTGACATTATTCCAATAACGAAAAGTATTTCTAGCGCGCTTATTCCTTTGTTTTTTGGTATGTATTTAAACATTTAAATATTTTCAAATTTAAAATCAATGACCTAAGATAATTTCAAAATTGGATGAAATTTGCTTTTGTTTTAGTAAGAATTGAGGAAAATTATTCGTTGGGTGTCGCACTCACCCCTTCGCCACACTTCGGGGGGAGAACGACACACCACTCATAATTTTATATTCTTACTGAAACAAAAGCAAAGTTTGGCAATTTTGGAACTTATCTAGATGCCACTCATAACAGAATACATAGGCGTAATCATCGACACTGCGAAAAATCCCACCGCACCACCAATAATCACCATCAAAACCGGCTCAATAATTGTGGACATATTTTTTGTTTTTTGAGCCACCTCATTTTCATAAAAATCAGCAACACTTAATAACATATCAGGAAGTTTCCCTGTTTCTTCACCAACTTCTATCATCGCCCCAACAACAGGAGGATACAAATCCTCACTTTCAACAAAAATTTGGGCTACTGGCGATCCTTTTTGAACACTATCTCTTGCCTGTTCCAAGACTTTTTTATAATGGTGATTCTGAACAACATCCTTTGCAATATCAAAAGTAGAAATAACATCTACACCAGAGGTTAATAAAGAAGATAAAGTCCGAGCAGTCCTAGCAGAATTAACTTCTTTTGCTATTACCCCAATTAAGGGGATTTTGAGTAATATCGTATCAAAATATTTTTTACCATTTTCGCTTCTAAAAGCAAAAACAAATCCAACAATCAACGCAATAATTACAGCTAAAAATAAGATTGTGTGGTCTTTAAGAAAAGAACTAAAACCTATTATTATCTGTGTACTCATAGGTAGCTCAACATCCATATCAGCAAAAGTAGCTTGAAGGGTTGGTACAATAAATAAAAGCATTAAAATACCAACCACAACCATAGCAATAATAATTATCGCAGGATAAATCATTGCACCTTTAACTTTTTTCTTTAAATTATTGGCATTTTCCATTTGAGTACAAACTGTTTCAAGAGCTCCAGATATATCTCCACTTTCTTCACCAGCCCTAACCATAGAAGTAAATAATTGAGAAAAAACTTTTGGGTGATTCATTAATGAAGCATTTATTGTCTTTCCTTGTTTAATATCACTATTCAGATCACGAATAATTCCCTTAAATTTCTTAGATTTAAATTGTTTTTCAAGGGTGGTCAACGCCTTCGAAACAGAGAGTCCAGCCTTAACCATAGCACCAAGGTTTTTGGCAAAAATAATTTTATCCTGAGCGCTGATAGTTTCAAAGAGAGCTAAATTTTTTAGAAAAGCCAATTTACTACCATCTTGATTAGAAAAATCAACAAGAGCTCCTCCTAAATCACGCACTTTTTGAGCTAAGTCATCCTTATCTTGAGCGGAAACAGAACCTTTAAACACCTCTCCTGATTGTTTTACTGCTTTGTATTTATATGTTGGCATATATGGAAATTATATCACGATTTGTAAAGGGCTTTATTGTAAATTGTGAATATGAAATACAGCAACAAAAAACCTGTCTTAATTTTCAATTTCAATTTCAATTTCCAATTTTCAATTTTCAATTTTCAATTCCAATTTTCAATTCCAATT
>CAYUZR010000021.1:0-10015 GCA_964449555.1 uncultured Candidatus Saccharibacteria bacterium | reverse complement strand
CCCCGACATCTTCGGTGTAAACGAAGCGCTCTAGCCAACTGAGCTAATCGCCCCCCATTAATTTGTATGCAATATAATATCTTTTTTTGAACAAAAATCAAGCAAAAACAAAGTTGGTCAATCTTAGGAAAATTTACTCATCTCTCATTTTTGCATTTTCAACTATCCGCAACACCTCATCATCCGAATCAACGATTTTGTAAAGATTCATATCCTTTTTATCAATCGCTTTATTCTTTTCATATAACTCCTCTTTAATAAATTTATCCAAAACATCCCAGTATTCTTTCCCTACTAAAACCACAGGAACTTTTTGAATTTTTCCTGTTTGAATTAAGGTAATTAATTCAAAAAATTCATCCATAGTCCCAAAACCACCTGGGAAAAATACATAGGCTTCTGCAGAAAAGAACAAGGCCAATTTTCGTGTAAAGAAATAGTGAAAACCAGCATTTCTAGTTACATAAGAATTTAAAACTTGTTCCATAGGTAATTGAATATTTATACCTACGGAATCTGCACATTTTTCATAAGCACCTCGATTTCCAGCTTCCATAATCCCAGAACCTCCGCCCGTTACTACTGTATATCCCATATTACAAATTCTACGGGATAAGTTGTGAGCTCTTTTATAGTAGATATTTGTTGGTTTAAAACGAGAAGATCCTAAAATAGTTACTGACTTAGGGTGTCCTTTCACAAATTTAAAAACATTTTCGATTTCTTTATCAATTAAAGAAATCCTTTTTTGTGAAGCTTTGCTCAAATCACTTATTTTCATCTTATCGAGACCAGCTTTGGCAAAAGGAACACTAACACATTTTTTATTATTTTTTTTCATAGATTGTATTATATCAGAAATAATAAAGTTCCGTTACAAAATTCTTACCTAAATCGAAAAAGAATTTATTTATGAAATTGCCTTCATACTTTTTTTGTGAACATACCATGGTATGTTCATTGAACATACTTTTAAAAAATTTACGCACTCTGTCCTCTTGATAGGAATCAATCAAAAATCGTCCCGCAGTTACTAAATAAAATTTTTCGTACCTCAAATTTTATTAAGTACTGCTGGACGCGGCTCGGCGACAAGCCTAAATTTTCCTTCGCTACGCTCCAGAAAATTTATCTTGTCTACCGCCTCCGCCGTTGGGGTAAAGGGGGGGGGGGAAAAAAAAAAAAACAAAACCGAAGCTAGCGCTTCGGTTTTGGTGTTTTGTGCTCCCACCAGGAATCGAACCTAGATCGGAAGATTAGAAATCTTCTGTTTTATCCGTTAAACTATGGGAGCAAATATTCAAAAAATATACCAAAAAAAGAACCGTAAGTCCAATAAAACTTAATATTTGATACTTATTACTTCACATTTATTTCTATAATGAAGGGTCAACAAGATTAACCGAGCCTTTTTCTTTTAGTTCCTCGAATTTCCCTGTTTTTTTATCAAATAAATGATTAATTTCTAACAACTCTTCTTTATTAATACTGACAAGTTTTTCCTCACTATCACGAGATTTTTCTTCTACAAAAACCTCATCTCTTTCAAGATTAAAATAAGTATTAAGTTTAAACAAGATAATCCCCAAAATTAATACTGTAAAGACAATAAATAATACAAACCAATAAAAAAACCATCCTACATTTTTTATATCTCCTGATATTCTTTTTTTTCTGTTTATTTTAAAGTTAAACATAAAATTATAATTTAAATAGATTTTTCTTTAAACTTAAGCACATTGAAAACTACACTTGCTGACCATTTTGAAACTCTTTTTTCTAAACTTCCAATATCCCGACCTACTCCAATTTGACTAAACTCAATTTTATAAGGAATATTTTCCAATAGAGTCAAAAAATAGATAATATCAGACCATCTTCCTCCAACACTTAAACTTATTTTCATTTTCTGAATCTCATTCTCGTCGTTTTGATCTAAAATAATTGAATTAACTTCTAAATCTAAATCATCTTGACTAACTAAACTCTCTAATTTTTCAACAAAATTAACAACATCTCCTTTTTTACTACCCACAAAATATGAATCTGTTCTCTCTCTTTCTTCTAGGGTGTTATTGATATTCCCACTAACTATTTTTAATATAGCCTCTTTTTCGATCATTTTCTTTAAAGCTATATTAGAAGAAGATAATTCATTAATCTTTTGATTAACATTCATCGACAAATATATATGCAAACCAATAGCCAAGAGATTTAAAATTAAAACTACTATGAGTATTCTCTTTACTGTGGTTGTTAATGAATCAAAAAACATAATAAATACAAATTAACTAAATTGGCTTAACCAAAATTATTAAGGAAAAATCTATTCCCCTTCCTTTGGTCAAATTAGAAACAGGAAAATCAACTTGCGAAAAAATATCCTCTCGCTCTAAAACATCAACAAAATCAATTAAATCACTTCTTCTATCTGCTACACCTCTAATAGTAAGTTTAATATTTTTTTTATCATCATTAATTGTACTATTATAATAAAAAGTATTTATTGCAATTGTTGAAGGTTGTTCATCTAAAATAATTTCAAGTATTTGACTAAAATTAATTTCATCTTTAATCTGAAGAGCTTTTAATTTTGAATTTTCTCTCTTTAAAATATTTATAGCAACATTATTGTCATTTAGATCTATTGTTTCTTCAAAGATTTTTGCACTAACTCGCGATTCTGTTTGTTTTATATCTAACAAAATAGTTGAAGGAAAAATTAGTCCAATAGATACACAGATACTTAAAAAGGAAAACACAAAAAAAACAACTATAATTCTTGCAAAGAATTCTTTACGAATTTCTTTCTTTTTATTCTCTGGTAATAAATTTGCCATTATAAAAATTAATCAATTAAATCTAGTCGGCCTGTCCTCATAGCAAGCCCAATAGCAGCCGCATACTCAAGTGATATAAAAAAAGGTATTTCAGGAATAAAATATTTAGGGAAGATGATATTCTTCCAAACATCAGCTCTTTCAGTTTTCAAACTTAAACTCAAAGCTAAATAATCATCTAACCCTCTTAATCCGCCATTTTCACCACATAAAATAATTTTCTCAACCTTCTTATCATAACCTGATTTTTTACTTCTATGAGTATTCCAATAAATTAAAAATTTATTCATTTCATCTTTAAGAGCAGACACTGTACTGACCATAGCAAAAAAAGTCTCATCATTATGATCGCTTTTTAATAATCCTTTATCAACTTTAATTTTTTTAGCATCTGCACTGGAAACATCAAATTCTTTTTTAATAGCTTTAATTAAATCATCACCACCAATATCTAACGTCGATGTAAAACGAACCTTTCCTTCGCTAACAATCGATACACTTACCCGTGTACTTCTAAAATCAACAAGCATAAGAGTACTTTTATCGCCCATCAAAACAGAAGAACGAGTAATAGCCTGAGCTTCAACTTCAAAAGAAAGTGGTTTTAAATTAACTTCATCAAGAACCTCAATAAAGTTATCAATAATACTTTTAGGTAATGCTGTTACAACAATATCTATATTTTTGTCTGTTTGATTAATAATATCAAAGTCAAAAACAATATCATCAGTTTTCATTGGAACGTTTTGTTCTATCTTAAAACTAAGACTACCTAGAATTTCTTTACGACTCATATTGGGTGTTGTTGAAACTCTTGTTTTAAAAATATAAGAATTAGTCTCGATAATAGAAACTCTAACAAAATTAAAATGATATTTATCCTTCAGAGGTCTTAAAATTTCAACTAACTTAGGTTTATTTTTGATAATGCCATTAGAAACAATACCTTCTGGTAATTTAATCTTACCAAATCTACCCAATTTCTTTTCATCACCACCTCCTACTAGTTCAACAAACCTAATCGAATTATCAGAAATATCAAGACCTACAGCCGACATTTTCAAAAAATTAGGTGCAGGAAACCAATTTAAAAAAGAATCTTTTCTCATTAATTAGATTATAACTTGATATGAAAACAAGGGCTATGTTCTGTTGTGGATTATATAAAAATAAGAAGTAAAATAACCAAAATAATCAAGATGAATGAAATAATATTAAAATATTTGAAGAAATAATGAACTGTCTGCTTACCAAATCGATACATAAAATAAGCAACAGCAAAAAATCTCATTGCCCTTCCAAAAATCGACGCGATTACAAAAATAATCCAATTAATTTTGAAAAAACCAGCAGAAATTGTGAAAACTTTATAAGGAATAGGAGTTAGCGCTGAGAAGAAAATTGCCCAAAAAGCATTATTAGAAAATTTCCCCCCAACGATTTGCATTTCTTCTTGTAGATGATAAAAATCAACCAACGATTGTCCAAAAAGATCGAAAAAGAAAAAGCCAATTAAATATCCAACAATTCCTCCCAAGACAGAAAAAATTGTTGTGAAAGACGCATAGTATAACCACCTTTGTGCATTTACACCCAAAACAGCAATAAGCAACACATCAGGAGGTACAACAAAAAAGGAAGCCTCTGCAAAAGAAAGGGTGGCAAGCCAAAATTTTGCTCGCGCTCCTGTCACATGATGAATAGCCCAATCTTTGAGACGTGTCTGAAAACCTTTTTTGGAAGATTCTTCTTCTAATTTTTGTTCTAATTCTTCCATAATTATTTAACAGAAGTGCCTACACTAATATGTTCACCAGGCTCTAAAGTTGTTAACTTATCTTTACCAGAAACATATAAAATCATCCCTTGACTTTCATGCCCCATAATTTTTCGTGGCTCTAAATTCATCAATACAGGAACTTGTCGCCCAATTAAATCTTCTGGATTTTCAAAATATTCAGCAATTCCAGAAATAATTTGTCTTTCTTCTTCCTCACCTACATCTACATTAAAAATTAAAAGTCGATTAGACCCCTCAACTTTTTTTGCTGTTTTGATTACCCCTATTCTGATATCTAGTTTTGTAAAGTCTTCAAAATTTATATTTTCCATATTTTTTATCTTTTATTTTTTATTTAACCAAACTATTCAAGTATTCAATTGAATATATGAAAGAATTCTATCTGTTATTTAATTTATCAAGATAACTTCTGAGAATAAGTGCTGCTGCCGAAGCATCATTTTTTTCTAAATTCACTTTCTCCTTTTTTCTATCCTCTTTACGAACATTTCTCAAATTATCACCTTGAATTTTATCTGCTTCAGCGCTTGTAAATAATTCTTTCTGAAAATATACAGATAAGTCAAAATCTTTTTCTAACTTTTCTTTGAATGGATTAATTTTTTCCATTATTGGATTAGGTTCTCCTGCGAAATTTATAGATTCTCCCAAAACAATTTTTTCAATTTTTTCTTCTTCAACAATTTCTTTAATATTTTCAAACAAATCCTTATCATTATTTAAAATAGTTTTAGGAAATGCTATTACACCGTCTTCATCAGACACAGCAATCCCAACATTTTTTAATCCATAATCTATTCCTAGATACATAATTTATTTCCTTATCATCCTGTTAGAAATCACAGAAACCTTTGATTTCTTATTTCTAACGGGATGAATCCAAATTAAATACTCTTTATTTTTCCCCTTTTTTCCCGTTATAGGAGACTCCATTACACCTAAAATTTTTCCTCCTAATTCTTCTATTTCTAATTTACTTTTTTTCAATATTTCAGCTGTCAATTCTTCAGATACTTTGCTTTTCTGCACTTCATAGTGTGGTTTTATTAATGAGATAATTTCTCCATCATCTTTTAATAAATCAAGTGCTTTTGGAATAATTAGTTTTTGAGGAGTCCACCCAACATCAATTGAAATAAAATCAACTTTTTCTGGCAACTTAATATGTAAAGCATTTTCACTTTCCATAACAACAACCCTATCATCTTCTCTTAACTTCCATTCTAACACACCCTTTCCTGTATCAACCGAATAAACTTTTTTTGCTCCTTTTTGTAGAAGACAATCTGTAAACCCTCCTGTACTACACCCCAAATCTGCACAAATCTTATCTTTTATATCAATATCAAACTCATCTAGGGCAAATTTTAATTTTTCCCCCGCCCGGGATACAAATTCTCGCCTATCCTTATCTGTAATTTCTAAAAATTTATTCATTTCGTCAATCTATTTAAAATAAAACTTACACTATCTTCTATACTACCATTATTATCAACTATCACTTCTCTTTTATTATTTATTTCTTTCAAATTTTTTTGTAACTTTCTAAAATCTTCTATTGTATTCTTTACTTTTCTATTTCTTTTATTCTCAACTTCCAAAAGTTTTTCTAGATCTCTTTTAATATAAAACCATATTATATCAATTCTGTTTTCTTCATAAAAATTCTTAATTTTTTTAATAAGTTCTTTACTATAAAAAAGTTCCTCAGCAATAATTAATTTTTCTTTTTGACGAAAATATTTCTTGATTTCTTCAAGTATTCTTGTCTGAGAATATTCACGAGCCTTTTTAAAATCATTATTTTTCTTTAAAAATTCCAATTTAAAAACATCACCATGAATAACCCTACAATTTAATTTTTTAGACAATTTTTCTGCTATGGTTGATTTACCACACCCGGGCAATCCTCTTAAAATAACAAGTTTCATGAGTAATTAAAAAACTAAAATACTAGGATCAAATAATAAAAGAGTTCCTAATATCAACATCAAAATCCCTCCCACCAAAGAGGATAGATTCGAATACTTTTGCCCTACCGTGTAGAATTTATCGAAACCGTAAAGAGCAAGTCCAAAGATAACAAAATCATCAATCATATAGGACAAAGTATAAAGAAGTATATAGAACTGTTCGCTGATAAAACTTAAATTATTTAATTCTAAAACTTTTGTGAAGGCTTGTGGGATTCCAACAGAACAAGCAAATTCAATTATGTTCACAGAAAAAGCAACTCCTATAATTCCAACTGCTGTCAAAAGAGTCATTGGTCGTCTAATCAAATCTTTAATCTTTTCTTCTGTCTTATGCTGATAATCAGCACTAGTTACATCACAAGTAAGTTTTTTTCTGTTTTTATAATATCTTCGCAAGAAATATATTCCTCCCCCAATAGCCAATAAACCGACAGTGGGAGTAATTATTTTATCTAAACCAACAAAATCCCAAGCATTAAACCAAACATTAAGAATCAACCAATACATAATTGTCTCAGCAACAATAAACAAACCAGCCACTTGAAACATCTTTTTTTTATTTCCAATTTGCCATAAAACAAGCAAAAAAGTCAGTAACACCCACATTGCACACGGGTTAAAACCATCTACAAATCCTAAAATGGTTGCCATCGAAAATAGCGAAAAATCTTTGTAATTAATCACACCAATAACTGGTACTTTAATTTCAGAACTAGGTGCAACCTCAATGACACATTTAACAGCATCTTTATCATCACAAGTAGCATCAATTTGAGAAGTTGTTGTTCCTATTCCTTCTAAATATTTTTCTAATTCAAACGATGTCTTTCCTTTTTGTTCATCGAGAATTGAAACAATTTGCTTCCCGGTGATTTCTGCAGAATTGAAACCTTGAATAATAGAATTACCCACCAAAGTGATTGGAGTTGCTTTTGGAAGTTCATAAATTTCAGTAATTTTTATAAATTTTTGTTTAATCTCTATCTCATCAATATCCAAATAAATAAAACTAAAATCATCTCTTTCTTCTGATAGATTTTCTAAAAAACTTTTTTCTTCTTCACAAAAACCACAGTCTTCTCTTCCAAAGACAAAAATATTTGTTTTTTCTTGTGCATTAACTGGTGCAACCAACCCAACAAAGAATAATGTTGAGATTATAATACTATTTAAAATTGTCTTTATCATAATGAATATTATTATAACAGAAGTAATCGCAAATCCACACATCTCTAATATCGTCTTTCAAACAAATTTTGTTTTAATGAACATACCATGGTATGTTCACGAGAAATCGTAGACTTTCTACTTTCTATTTTATAGCTTATACTTAAAGTTATGGAATTTCTTCCCTTTTTTCTAATATTACTAGTCAGTGTAATGTTTTCTTTTGCATTTAGGAAGTTTAATTTACCTTGGGTGCTTGCTCTTATCCTAGCTGGTATTTTTATAGGTCCTTACGGTTTTAAACTTGTTGAAATAAACACGGCCATAGAGTTTATGGGGCAAATTGGACTTATTTTTCTTATGTTTATGGCAGGACTTGAAACAAAACTTTCAAGTTTTCGTAATTTCAAAGCAGAAATTTTTAAACTCTCATTTTTAAACGCTCTCATCCCTTTCGGTGTTGGATATTGGATAGGATTTTATTTTGGATTCGATAATATCGCCTCGTTACTCCTTGGAATAATTTTTATGTCATCATCTATTGCTGTTATTATTCCAACTCTCGAATCAACGAAAATTCTTGGGACAAAATTAGGTCGTTCTATTGTTTCAGCAACAATACTTGAAGATATTGCCAGCCTAATTCTATTATCGATTCTTTTACAATCAATTAAACCTATCACTGCTTTACCACTTCCGTCTTTTTACTTTTTGCTTGTAGTAATCCTCATCGGACTTAAATATGGATTACCTAAATTAAGAAGTATAATTCCAAAAAAACGAGACAAAAAAGATCTTTTTGAATCTGAGGTGCGAATAATTTTCGTAATGCTTCTAGGTACAGTAACTACATTTGAATTATTAGGGCTTCACCCAATAATCGCAGGATTCTTTGCTGGTCTAGTTCTTTCCGAATCGATAAAAAGTGAAATCCTAATCGAAAAACTACGAACGGTGAGTTATGGAATATTTATTCCTATATTTTTTGTAATTATTGGAATGAAAACTGACATCACCGTATTTATGAACGGAGTTGAAAAAATGAGACTCGTGCTAGCTGTAATTTTTGGATCTATTATTTCAAAATTATCAAGCGGATGGTTAGGTGCACGAATTAGTGGTTTTAAAAATGATAACGCTTTAAAAATTGGAGTTGCAACAATTCCACAACTCTCAACAACATTGGCAGTTGTTTTGACAGCTGTTGAATTAAATCTTCTTGAAAACGAATTGGTTACAGCAATGGTTCTTTTGAGTATCGTTAGCACATTCATTGCACCTATTGTTTTGAGAAAAATGTGTGTAGAGAAAAAAGGTTGTGCATAACTGTAGGAGCGAAAGGAATGGGATTCGCCTCCCAGTTCTAGCTGAAATTTTCGTCCTAACGGACTCAATTTCAGCAAGAACTCGTAGACTCCGCTCGCTCGTGTTCGTCGGACTTCGTCCTCCTCCATACTCGCTCGGTTCGAATCTCTCCCTCACAATTGTCCGAAAGTTGCTAATATTAAATACCTCGACCGGTATTTAATATTAGCAATGCGGAGAGGGTGGGATTCGAACCCACGGTACGCGTGAACGCACAACGGTTTTCAAGACCGCCGCCTTAAACCACTCAGCCACCTCTCCGTGTCATTATTTGTTTGTAAATTATTTTGAAATCAAAAGAATTGTGATTTTGATATAAGTGGTTTGAGGAAACCTTAACCCTCCTATCACCTGTTCGCCCTTCGGGACTCACGACGGTGATTTTTCACCTTCGGTGAAAACCGGATTAAAAGCTTAAACGCTTTTAATCCACTCAGCCACCTCTCCTTAGATTTGTCCTATAAACTTAACATTTTTGAAAGTTTTTTCAAGCAAAATAGTTTTTTAGTTATTGAACTCGGTGGTATTTATCAATAAAATTTTTAAGAATTTTTGTAACTTGTGTTAAATCTGCTTTCTCTAAGTTAGATATTATTTCTTGAGTATCTTCTGGTTTGAAATAACCATGATGCTTATAAACATTTATTCGAACAATTGTACCTTCTAAATCAAGTTCTGGATGAAATTGGGTTGCATATATATTTTCTTTAAACAGAACCATTTGTACAGGACATTTTTCTGAACTGGCTAGCAAAACCATATCATCCGGAATGTTTTGACAAGCTTCCTTATGACCAACAACAGCTTTAAAACTTTCAGGAACACCTTCAAACAATAGGTCTTTTTTTGCCTCTTCAGTTAAGGTT
>CAYUZR010000020.1:5162-10881 GCA_964449555.1 uncultured Candidatus Saccharibacteria bacterium | reverse complement strand
GACCCGCTGTGAAATTTCATCTTTTGAAGTATCAAGTTGGGGCAAGAGAAAGGTGTGATTCACTTCAGTTGTTTGTATTTGTTGTTGCATATTTCAAATAATTACATAAAGGGGATTTAGCTAGATTACAAACTGAATTGTTTAAAGCTTCTTCTGAAGGAAAAATCTCAGAGGGAGGAGAACTTAAAGATGAATTACAACAAAACATTATGTTTGATCTAAAAGAAAAAGCAAAAACAAAGGAGATTGCTATGACAGGAAGTATTATAGAAGGTTTGGCCAATGTAGAACTTGCGAAGATAGACCGTCATTTGCATGAAATTTTAAACCAAAAAGATCATCCAGGTTGTTACTCAAGAATCAGTCAAAAAATGTCTGTTTTAGTTGTTTGGAGTTCTGATTTAGATACTTTTAGTGGTCAGTTTGAAGAAATTCTAAGTCTTGGGTTTCAAGAATTTTGGGGTTACCATCTTTTTACTGGTAACGATGGTAAGTTTTATGGTTGGGGAACTTTTTTCTTACCACCTGTTTCCACAAATTATCAATTGGTTTTGAATGGAATTATAGCTGTATTCGAAAACAGAGGTATTGTTTGTCAATACGGAAAAACCCACCTTGAGGCTGAAACCACAGATATTGGTGCTATGGTTGATTTTACTGAGGCGATTTATGGTGTTGGTCACAAGCTTATTGATGGAATTAAGCCGACCAAGCATAACGGTGGAGATAACTGGAAAGTGAAAACAAAATTTAAATTATCTTCATAACTTTACCACTTTTTTTAAAGCGTTGGGTATCAAAACTCAACGCTTTTTATTTATAATTTATATTTTTTAGTTTTTCCTATGTTTTAGTTGACTATTATTTCCGTTCTGCTATTATATTGGCATAATAGTGCTAAATGGCATTGTTTTATTTGCGTATTTAATCACCTTTTTTGGGGTGTTAATATAATTTATTAATTAAAATTAATAAAGCTAATAGTTGATAGCCAATAGCTGGTAGCAAGAAAAATTTGCTTTGCAAATTTTAAAAAAGCTATAAGCTACAGGCTGTAAGCTATAAGCTTTAAAAATATTATGGCAGAAGAATTTAAAAGAGATAAACCCCATGTAAATGTGGGAACCATCGGTCACGTTGACCATGGTAAAACAACTCTTACTGCAGCGATTTTGCATGTTCTTGGTCTTGCTGGTCAAGAAGTTAGTCAAAAAAATGTTGATGATATCGACAACGCTCCAGAAGAGAAAGAAAGAGGAATTACAATTGCTCTTTCACACCAAGAGTATAGTACAGATACACGACACTATGCTCATGTTGATGCTCCCGGCCATGCCGATTACATCAAAAACATGATTACAGGAGCTGCTCAAATGGATGGTGCCATTCTTGTAGTAGCTGCTAATGACGGTGCTATGCCTCAGACAAGAGAACACATTCTTTTGGCTAAGCAGGTTGGAGTACCTAAGATTATTGTATTCTTAAACAAGACTGATCTTGTTGATGATGCAGAAATGATCGAATTAGTTGAAGAAGAAGTAAAGGAAATGTTGACTCAATATGAATATGACGGAGAAAACACTCCTTTCATTAAAGGTTCAGCTGTTAAGGCCCTTGAAACTAAATCAGTCGAAGATGAATGGGCAAAGCCAATTATGGAACTTACAAAAGCTTTGGATGAGTACATCCCGGTTCCTGAAAGAGATACAGACAAGCCATTCCTAATGCCAATCGAAGATATCTTCTCAATCGAAGGACGAGGAACTGTTTGTACAGGTAAAATTGAAAGAGGGATTGTTAAGGTTGGTGAAGAAGTGGAAATTGTTGGTATCAAAGATACTGAAAAAACTACTGTTACCGGAGTTGAAATGTTCAACAAGTCTCTACAAGAAGGACAAGCTGGAGATAATGCTGGAATTTTGATTCGAGGAATTAAGAAAGAAGATGTTCACAGAGGACAAGTTCTTTCAAAACCAGGAACAGTTACACCCCATACAGAATTTGACGCAGAAGTGTATGTTTTGAAGAAAGAGGAAGGTGGACGACACACCCCATTCTTCACAGGTTATAAACCACAGTTCTATATTCGAACAACTGATGTTACTGGTGAAGTAACATTGGCTGAAGGAACTGAAATGGTTATGCCTGGAGATACTGCTGTGTTTAAAGTAAAACTTCAAGCTCCTATTGCTCTTGAAGAACAACAAAGATTTGCTGTTCGAGAAGGAGGACGAACTGTGGGAGCGGGAGTAGTCACAAAAATCACCGCTTAAATAAAATCTTTAAAATTAGTGCACTTCGGGCTTGCTTCGCAAAAAATTTCATTCACCTTATGTTAATAAGGCTCATAAAATTTTTCGCTTGCGCACCCGAATTGCATCTAATTTAAAAGATTTTATCGAAAATTTCAGAGAAAGTTTCAAATTCTTTGAATTTGACCTTAGTTAGTGTCATCTTAAAAGATGACACGATAGTGAGGTTAAACAAAGAAGTTGGACGTTTCTAGTTTATGCCTGTTAGGTAAGACACCTAACTAAAACGAGAAATTAATAACTATAAAAATAAAATTAAAATATGGTGGAAAAAAAGACAACTAAAAAAACAGCTACAAAAAAGAAAGCTCCTGCTAAAAAAGTAGTTAAAAAAACTACAAAGAAGACTACAAAAAAAGCAGATGGTATTCAAAAATTAAGAATCCGAGTTTTTGCTTATGAATATAAATTACTTGATTCATCTGTTAAGCAAATAATGGATACGGCCGTAAGGTATGATGCTGAAATTAGTGGACCAATTCCACTTCCAACTCAAATCAAGAAATACACTGTAAACCGATCTTCGTTTGTTCACAAAGATTCAAGAGAACAATATGAAATGAGAGTTCACCGAAGACTAATCGATATTTTAAATCCATCAGCAAAGATTATTGAAGCATTGACGAATTTGAGTCTTCCGTCAGGGGTTTCTATCGATGTAAAAGTAATGTAATAAATTGTTTTAAAATTAGCGATATTTGTATCTTTTTTCTCAAATTTTCGTTCATCGTACTTGAAATACGATTCACAAAAATTTTTCGAAAAAATATCCAAATCTCATCTAATTTGAGAACAATTTGAAGTTAAATTAAAAAACCCTACAAATTGCTATAGCAATTTGTAGGGTTTTTTGTTACTTTCTACTTAAACCTTATTACTAGAAATTTTAGTTTCATCAAAATTTCCTTGACTTTAGTTTGACATTGAATTATTGTGGTTGCAGAGTTTGAAAAACGAAAAAAACAGAAAACAAAAAAAGGAGGGTATACGCAGAAAACAAAAGGCGGAGTATTAATCACCGTGTGCTTAGTATTAATGTGGATTTCTTTATGGGGTCTTTTTAATGTCGCTCAACTTTGTAAAAAAGCAGAAAACTTTGTTCTTCCGGAGCCAGTTGTTGAAGAGGTTTTTTTACCAAAAAAACACTATGTAATTTCTTTTTCTACTTTCGAAAAATTACCACCGGCTTTGTTGGTAGATAAGAACAAAATGAATATCAAGGAATTATCTAACTCACAAGATTATTTTGTTGTATCATACAAAGCAGTTTTAAGTAATAAGGATAATCTTTATAGGTTTAAGACAATTTCTGTTCATTATTATTGGGAAAATTCAGAAATTCCTATATTTAAAAGAGGTCATTGGATAAAAACCTATGATCCTAAAAATAGGTCTGATTTATCAGACAAGGTGTTGTGGACTATGAACCTTGATACTAAGGTTGGCAAAATAACTTATATCCCAAATGGTTATTTTCAAATGACAATGATTATCGGGGTTTTGGGAATCTGTGCTCTTGTCTTCGCTGTTATTTTTTTATTATTTTCTGTCTTTAAATTATATATAAAGTATTTTCTACCTAAACCTCAGCAGGAATAAGTTCTTAAAACCCTTTCTGTTCTCATACAGCAGGGGTTTTTCTTTTTCCTAATTAATTTCACTCGCCCTGTTAGATATAGGTAACCTAGGGTTACCGCAATCTCTAACGGGGCTTGATTTTAGTTTTATTTTGTGTAAAATATTACGAGTACTTAAAAGGTGTAAGCCTTTTTTGTTTTGTGAAGGTAGCAGGTCTGTTGTGCGAATATACTGTGGCTTAGAAAATGCGGGATCGCTATGGCTGGCCACTGCCAACAAAGTCAACAAATATAGGTTGTTACCTTCACTTTTTTGTTTAAAAATATGAAATTTATACTCGGTACAAAAGAAGAAATGACTCAAATCTTTGATAAAGAAGGGGTTGTTCAGCCTGCTACTATTATTAATGCAGGACCAATCAAAGTTACTCAAGTAAAAGATGCCGAAAAAGATGGTTACGAATCTGTTCAAGTTGGATATGGAGAGAAAAAAGAAAAGAATATAAACAAACCAGAAAAAGGACATTTGAAAGATTTGGGAAATTTTCGATATTTGAGAGAATTTCAGACAGAGGATGAGGTAAAAGTTGGAGACGAAATAAATGTATCCGTTTTTAATGAAGGAGACAATATAGAGGTTTCAGCGGTCAGTAAGGGTAAAGGTTTTCAAGGTGTTGTGAAAAGACATAACTTTGCTGGAGGTCCTAGATCTCATGGACAAAAACACAGTGAAAGAAAACCTGGATCAATTGGAGCTACTGGACCACAGAGGGTTTTTAAAGGGACTAGAATGGCAGGAAGAATGGGAAGCGACAGAACTACTGTTAAAAATCTTAAAGTTGTTCAAGTAGATATAAAAGGGAATCGTTTGCTCGTGAAAGGGGCAGTTCCTGGGAAAAGAGGAACACTTGTCGAAGTACGGAGTACTTCGTAACAATTTTTAATTTATCAAACGTGGAAACAAAAGTATACAACCAAAAAGGAAAAGAGTCTGGAAAGGTAAAATTACCCGAAACTATTTTTGCTCTTCCTTGGAATAACGATCTTGTTCACCAAGTGATGGTTTCAATGATGTCTAATGCTAGAGTTGGTGTTGCACATACAAAAGATAGAAGTAATGTTAGGGGTGGAGGTAAAAAGCCATGGGCACAGAAAGGAACTGGACGAGCGCGACATGGGTCAAGTCGATCACCAATTTGGAGAGGTGGTGGAGTTACTTTTGGTCCGAGAAATGAAAAGAATTTTTCAAAGAAAATAAACAAAAAAATGTCTGCAAAAGCTTTATTGACTGTTTTATCACAAAAACTTAAGGATGGTGAAATTCTTTTGGTTGATAATTTTGATATAAAAGAACCAAAGACTAAAGATGCTAAGGTAATTTTTGAAGCATTAGGAAAAGTGAAAGGTTTTGAAGAAATGGTTTCTAAAAAGAAAAACTCTGTTTTTATTGCTTTGGATGAAAAAGATGAAAATATACAAAAAAGTTTTAATAATTTTGGAAATATTCAAATAGGTGAAATGAAAAATTTAAATATATTAAACTTGCTGAACAATAAATATTTTATTATCGAAAACCCTGAAAAGGCAATTAAGTTTTTGACAAATAAGATTAAATAAAAAATATGACAGTCGCAAACATAAAAAATAATATTGGAAATTCAGAAAATATTATTCTCAGACCAAGAATTACTGAAAAAGCTTCTGATAAAGCAGAAGATAATGTTTATGTTTTTGAAGTTTCTCCTAATGCAAATAAAGTTCAGATTAAAGAAGCCATAAAGAATATTTATAAAGTTGATGCAGTTAAAGTAAATATTACAAAAACTCCTT
>CAYUZR010000020.1:0-5152 GCA_964449555.1 uncultured Candidatus Saccharibacteria bacterium | reverse complement strand
GAGCCCCCCAGCGGGTCATCCCGCGCCCAAAGAAAGCTTATGTTTATCTAAAAAAAGAAGATAAAATAGAAATTATTTAAAATTTTTCCAAAATCAGCGACCTTCAGTTTTATCAAAGCAAGAATATCGCTCACCGTACTTAGTACATACGCCTCCCGATATTCTCACTTTGATAAAACCGAATCTCATCTGATTTTGAAAAAATTTGAGTTTTGTATTAAAAATTAAAGTTCGCAATAGCTGATAATTATTGTACCTTCGTTTTCTGCGTTGATCTGCGTTTATTCTGCGTAGTTCTTCGCTTTATTTCGACGAAGGAGAAATAAAGATATGAAAACAAACAAACCAACAACACCATCACGAAGACATATGACTGGTATTAATTACCGGGAAGTTTTAACTGCCTCAAAACCTAAAAAATCTCTAACTAAAGGAGGGAAGAGAGGAGTAGGACGAAATGCTTTTGGTAGAATTACTATGCGCCACAGAGGTGGTGGACACAAAAGAAAATATCGACAAATTGATTTCAAATATAATAAGTTCGATATTCCTGCAAAAGTTGAAACTATCGAATATGACCCATATCGATCAGGTTTTATTGCTTTGATATGTTATGGAGACGGAGAAAGACGATATATTCTTGCTCCGAAATCTGTAAAAGTAGGAGATGAAATTATTGTTTCTGAAAACGCTCCTCTGAAGGCTGGAAATAGATTGATGCTTAAAAATATTCCTGTTGGAACATTTATTTATAATGTAGAACTAAAACCACAATCAGGTGCAAAAATTGCTCGATCAGCAGGGAACTATGTAGAGGTAATTGCACAAGACGCTGGATATACTCACTTAAAAATGCCTTCAACCGAAGTTCGAAAAGTGCTTGATACTGCTTGGGCTTCTATCGGTGAAGTTTCAAATGATGAACATAAATTAGTTACAGTTGGAAAAGCTGGACGATCTCGATGGATGGGAAAAAGACCAACTGTTCGAGGGTCAGCTATGAACCCAGTAGATCACCCGTATGGTGGTGGTGAAGGTAAGGCTGGACGTGGAATGAGAAGAGCAAAAACTAAGTGGGGTAAACCGGCTGGAAAAGGACAGAAGACAAGAAAACCAAAGAAATACTCGAATATGTTTATTGTTAGACGACGAAAAGTCGGCAAGAGAAAGTAATTTTTCCAAAATCGGCGAATTTCGGTTTTAATTCAGCAAGAATATCGGTCGCAGTATTAGTTTATACAGCTTCCTCTATTCTTACTAAATTAAAACCGAACTTCATCCAATTTTGAAAAAATTTAGTTTTACCAAAATCAATACCAATAAAACGGCTTTGTTAAGCCAAAATAAACGGCTCACGCGTGAGCCGTTTATTTTGGCTTAACAAAGCCGTTTTTTGAACACTAAAATTATGGCTCAACAGAGCCGTATTCAATGGCTCATCGGTGAGCCATTGATTTTTATTGCTTTTTACTATACTTTATGTTCTAATTATTGTAGAATTTGGCTTAATGAACAAAAATACAAGAAAACAAAGGAGATAAGATGGGTACATTACAAGTAGACACTGGTAAGGTTGTTGATGAAAAAGGTTTTTATGTTGGGCATAAGTTACTCGAACAACAAATGAATACTAAAAAAGAAACGCTTGCAATGGAACTTTCAGCGGCATTTGAAAAAACTTATGGTCAGAAAATCTATGACTGGGCAAGTGTTGGTTTGCAAGAAGAGTATGCTAAGAAGCAGGCAGACGAGGCTAGCAAATACTTAGAGGGGGAATTTGTCAAACTGTCAGATTGGAGAAATGAACAATACTGGGTATGTTGTGTTGAAGGTACGCTAACAGATGGAGATCTGTTCATCTTGCATGTGAGAAGGATAAAAGATGAACAACCAACATTAATTTTTCGTGTTTCTAAAGAAACAGAGATTCTCATCGTAAAATAATTTATCTTGACTTTAAAGCCGGTTTAAAAACCGGCTTTTATTTTGTCAAAAGTCAATAGTCAAAAGTCAAATGTTTTTAATGAGCCGTTTAATTTTCCTTGCTTTTTATATATCTAGGTGGTAAAAATAAATTAGAACCATAATACTATTTTGAAATGAACGGGGGTTTGTTATGGATTTAAAAAAATAAAACCAATTCATATAAAAATGAATTTGCTTATCTGTCCAAAATGTAATTATTGGCTTCAATATTGGCATGGCGGAATTTGCCCAAACTGTTTCAAAGAGAATATGTCAAAATCCAGAAATGAACTTACTCTTTTGGAAATATTGGAAAGTAAATAAGTAGGCAAAAATTATTTTCAATAAATTATTTAGGGGGAATAAAAATGGCTAAGACTACAGAATCTTTAATTGATCAAAATGGTTTTTATATTGGGGGTAAAAGAATTCAGGGTGCCATGGATGTAGAAACAAAGGAGATGAAACAGATGCTTTCATCAAAATTATCCGAAGATGAATGGAAAATGATTTATGATCGAGCAGTTCTTGGTTTACAAAAAGAGTATGCCATGAAGCAGGTAAATGAGGCTCAAAAACATTTGTCAGGGAAATTGGTTGAATTAGTAAAGTGGGGAAAAAGAGGTCAATATTGGGTGTGTGGTTCTGAGCCTGCACAAACAGACGAAGACTTACTTGTCTTGTGTGTAAAAAGATTCAAAGACCAAATTCCGTTCAATTTCTCTATCTCGAAGAAAACAAGTATTCGAATTGTGGAGTAATTATTTGGTTCCAAAGCCAGTTCACAAGAACTGGCTTTTCTTCTACCAAATGTTAAAAGTTAATTGTCAAATGTGGTCTAATTCGATAGAATTAGACCAATGCAAGAAGAAAAATTTGAACTACCAATGATCATTGTTTCGCTTGTGATAATTGCGAGTATTGTTTACTTTGGTTTTATAAACTATAGTAGTCAGTCATCGAAAGAACAAGAAACACAACAAATTTTAATTGCTCACGAACAAGAAATTCAAAGATTAAGAAATGAAATTGATTTATTGCGTTTTGAAAGCGAGGGACAAACTGAAGAATTAAAAAAGAAATTAGCACAAGAGGAGGTTTTGAGGGCGGAAATTCAAAAACAAAGAGATGCACAGGAAAAAGTTGCTTCACAAAAAATTAGTGATTTAGAAATAAGACTATCTCAGTCAGGAAATTCCAGTAGCCTTGCTACTGTAATTGATGGGTGGCAAGAGAGGGTGGCGTATGTAGATTGTGATTTTGTTTTACCTAATACTTTGTTTCATTACGGAATAAGTGGCTCTGGTGTTGTGGTTAAGTTGGGTAATGATCCTGTAAAAATATTAACAAATAAACATATTGTAACCAATCCTACTTTATATCAGCTAAATGCTTGTTCGATTACTTTTCCTGAAAAAAATGGTTCTTACTATGTTCCAGTTTCTCAAATAGAGGTTTCTTCTTCAAATTATGATTGGGGTGTTTTGACGATAAGTGAGCCCGATCAATATTTGAATGATTTAACTGCACAAAATTATCTTGTTTGTGATCAGAAACCTTCTCTGGGAGATCAAATTATTGTTCTTGGTTATCCAGGAATTGGTTCGAAGAATAGTGTTACAGCGACAGAGGGGATTATATCTGGTTTCGATGGAAATTATTTTATAACCTCAGCTAAAGTAGAAGAAGGAAATTCTGGCGGAGCTGCAATTCTTGCAAAAGATAATTGTTTACTTGGAATTCCTACTTACGCAACACTAGGTCAAGTTGAGTCGTTAGCTCGAATACTCGACATTTGGACTATTATTACGAAATAGTAGAAAAATAGTCTCATAAGGAGTATAATTCATAATATATTATTAATTATTAACTATTTTTATAAAAATTTACATGAAAAATTTAAATAAAATTTTAATATCAGTATTGGTAATCGCTGTACTTATGCCAGCAATAGTCTTTGGTGCAACTATGAAAGCTGGGGAAGAAGTTTCTGTAAAAGAAGCTAATATCCAAGACAACCTTTATGTTGCGGGAGGTACTGTCAGTATAGACAGTAATATTTCGGGCGATTTATTTACTGCGGGTGGAAGTATTATTGTTTCAGGAGATACTTCTGATGATATGGCTATCGCAGGAGGATCAGTTACGGTGATAGGAAATGCTAGCGGTGATATGCGTATTGCCGGAGGTAATATTATTGTTACTGGTGATGTTACTGGTGATTTGATTATTACTGGTGGTTCAATGACAATCTCTTCTGATGTTACTGTCGGGAAGGATCTAGTCGTTGCTGGAGGACAAGTTTCAATAAATGGTGATGTTATGGGTGATGTTCGGGTTGTTGGGGGAGTGGTGACTATCAATGGAAATGTGAAGGGAAATGTTACTGCAGAAGTAGATGATAGTCTAACTCTAGGTGAAAACGCTGTTATTAATGGTAATTTAGATTATAAAGCTAAGAGCGACGAAACCCTAAAGATGAAAGAAGGAGCTGTGGTTGTCGGAGAAACAACATTTGATGTTTCCAAATATGCTGGTGCCGGAGAGAAAACAACAAAAGGTTTGAAATACTTCTTTTTTGTAGTTGTTGGAACTTTTGTTATATTTAAGTTGCTTGCCAGTATTATTGTTGCCCTTATTTTAGTTTGGTTGTTCAAAAAATTCTCAAATTCTGTTGTGAAAGGAGTTGTAAAAAATCCTCTTATAATGCTTGGTAAAGGGTTTGTTGCTTTTATAGTTGTGCCAGTTGCTTCAATTATTTTGTTCGCAACACTATTTGGGGTACCTCTTGGTTTTATGGCAATGTTGTCTTACGGATTAGTTTTGATAATTGCTTGTATTTATACTGGAATTGTAACTGGTGCTTGGGTAAGTAAAGTCTTAAGTAAATCTAACAAAGCGGTAATAACTTGGAAAAATGTAATAGGAGGTATTGTTTTGCTTACAGTTGTAAAATTCATTCCGTTTATTGGGTGGATTATAGGATTCCTATTGTTCCTAATAACTCTTGGAAGTATCATTGATATGCTCCAAAAGAAAATATGGGGAAATCGATAATTTAGTTCTCATATTAAACAAAAAGTCGTATACTTAGTTGATATACGACTTTTTGTTTTCTAAAAACTATAAACTAATAACTAAAAACTACTCTATGCCTGAATTACCCGAAGTACAAACAATCGTTAAT
>CAYUZR010000019.1:0-11524 GCA_964449555.1 uncultured Candidatus Saccharibacteria bacterium | reverse complement strand
AAACCTGCTGGAAAAAATGTTGGAAATTTACAAGTAGCCTATATGGCACCAACTGAAATTCTCGCCAAACAACATTTTGAATCTTTTATTGAATATTTTTCTAATTTTAATATGAATATCGGATTAATTACATCTAGCGGTTGCAAAAAATTTCCATCAAAAGTAAATTCTGAGAAATGGACAAATATTTCTCGTGCTCAACTTTTAAAATGGATAGCTAATGGTGAAATACCAATCTTAATCGGAACACATTCTCTAATTCAGAAAACTGTAAAGTTTGAAAATTTAGCATATGTAATTGTGGATGAACAACATAAGTTTGGAACAAAACAAAGACATAAAATTACTCAAAAAGATGATATTATGCCTCATTTACTATCTATGACTGCTACTCCAATACCAAGAACTTTAGCTTTAACAATTTACGGCGATTTAGATCTAACATTACTTGATCAAATGCCAACTGGAAGAAAGCCAATTATCACAGAAATTGTAACCCCAGACAAAAGAGATGAAACTTATTCTGCGATAAAACAAAAATTAGAAGAAGGTCGACAGCTTTATGTTATTTGTCCCCGTATCGACGAACCCGACCCTGACAAAGCTGGTGCTTTACGAGTTAAATCCGTAACTGCTGAAGCTAAAAGACTTAAAGAAGAAGTTTTTCCTAGATACGAGATTGATATTCTTCACAGCAGAATGAAACCGTCTGAAAAGGAAGATGTGATGAAAGCTTTTGAAGATAAAGAAACTGATATTCTAGTTGCAACCTCTGTTGTTGAAGTTGGAGTCAATGTCCCAAATGCCACAATGATAATTATTGAAGGAGCCGAGAGGTTTGGTTTAGCTCAACTTCATCAATTAAGAGGTCGGGTAATTCGAAGTAATCATCAAGCTTATTGTTTTATATTCAGCGACACAAAAACAGAGCAAACACTGGAAAGACTAGAAGCGTTGCAAACTGCTAAAAATGGATTTGAATTGGCAGAAAAAGATTTAATGTTACGAGGGGCCGGAGAATTATCAGGAAAAAAACAATGGGGTATTTCTGATATCGGAATGGAAGCAATAAAAAATATAAAAATGGTTGAAGCTGCTCGCTTGGAAGCAACAAAAATAATCAAAAAAGATTTTGAGTTAAAAAAAAACCCCCTAATCAAAAAACGATTAGAAAGGTTGGAGGTTCATTTTGAGTAACTTTAAACATGGGATTCTTTGTCTGACTCCGGTTCAACAAATGTAGCAACAAACATTAATTCAAAAAAAGTTTGTTTGTCACCGAAATTTGAGAAATTAATTGCAGTAGCTGCTATACAATCAATTTTATCTTCTGTTGTTTTTGCACCCCTTGTATAAACAGGGATGTTTTTTCCTCTTGAACAGGAAGCTGTTACAAAATTATCATTCATAAAAATCTCCTTTTTATAGTTTTAAATAAATATACCTCTATAAGAAGTAAAACATTTCTAAGACAGAAAAGCAACAAAACATTGAAAAAAGAATGATTTTCGGGTAAAGTTTGGTATAATTTCAAACGAGAAGATTAGAAGTTTGTGTGGGCGTATAGCTCAGTGGTAGAGCGCGAAGCTTATACCTTCGTGGTCCCAGGTTCGAATCCTGGTACGCCCACACACATTTTTAGTTTATCCAATTATAAATACCAGTAACTTAGTTACTGGCATTTGTGTTTATATTTTCATTTTCCTCTACAATAATCTCGAGTGATTCATCGTCTTGATTATCCCAACCATACCCCCATCCCCACGGCCAAGGCACCAAAGGTGTAAGACTCTTCCCTCCCGCTCGAATTCCCCAAAACATCAAATCTCCCATACCAGGAAATTTTGCATTAACTTCATCTCTCAGTTTTAGATCAGCTAACAACCTCTCATCATCACTTCCTCCAACCCAATATTCCATATCATGCCTAATACAAACCTCCTCCCATGAAACACCAAATATAGCCTGTGGCCACAAAGAACACCCATCAGTGTAAAATTCATTTGGTGGCAATTCCTCAAGATTATTTTTTTCAACAGCTTCTTCTTGTAACTCCTCTAAATTATCAGGAACATAGGAACGGTCCCATCCAATTAAGCTCAAAATAATAGTAACAAAAAGCAGATCTAAAAATATTTTTCTCATTTTTTATTTTTTAATAAATACTCAAAATAGTCCTTTCCCCACCCTAAAATTACTCCTTTGGGTTTCAAGAGTTTCTGAGCCTTATTTTTAAAATTCATATAATCATCTAAAAATTTCTTATCAATATCAGCCCAAATATCCCCAACAACACAATCAAATTTTCTTTCTTCGTCTATATCATCAAAATCATCGATAATAATATCACCATATATTTGACCATATTCTTTCATTTTATCTATTACTTCTTGGTATTTTTCTACTGTTATAACAGAAGTAACTTTTGGATTTTCCAATAAAAATTTAGTTACAATTCCAAAACCATATCCAGCAACCAAAACATCCCCAAAAGCTTGGTCAGCGATATCTTTCTGTGAATCTTTTTCATATGATAAATCCCACATCCATAAATAGTCATCAATCCACATAAACCGATGTCCTTTTTGTTCTAAAATTTCTATCTTAGCCATTATTATCCTTTATTATTAAAGTATTCAAGTATTCAATTGAATATATGATATATTTAATTTATAAACTTCTATCAATCATTTGAATAAATTGTGCAACCATTTTTCCTGTGTTTGTTAAAATATGCTCTACTTCCAAACCTTTTTGTCTTTTAGCTACTAAACCGGCATTTAATAATTTAAAGGTGTGCAATGACGCATTTTGAGAATTGGTATTTATTTTATCCGAAATTTCTTGTAACGACAGATTTTTCTTTTCGGAAAGTAGTAATAAAATTTCAATTCTTTTTCTCGCCGCAATTGCACTGAAAAAATAATTTAGTTTTGTGCTTGTGTTTTTTAATTTCATAACTAAATTATAACAAAACTATTCAAGTATTCAATTGAATACATGATACAAGTCTCTAGTTTAAAACTTAAACTTAAGATTTAGGAGTAATTCCATTTGCAATTAATAAATCCTCAAATTCTTTTCTTTCAAGAGTCTCGACTTCAATAAGTTTTTTAGTTATATTCTCAAGAGCTAATTTATGATCAGTTAAAATATTATTAACTTTCTCAATTGCTTCATCAATTATTCTAGCAACTTCTTGATCCACAGTAAAAGCCGTTTTCTCTGAATGTTCTTTATTCGAAACACTAGACCCTATATAAGAAATTTTACTATTATCCCCTTCCAAAGCCACCGGACCCACTTCATCAGACATACCATATTTTGTAACCATACTTCTAGCCAATGCGGTAGATACTTGCAAATCATTTGCAGAACCAGTAGTTATATCACCAAAAATCATTTTCTCTGTTGCATAACCACCAAGAGAAACAGCGATATCATCCAAAAATTCTTTCTTGGCTTGTAACTTCTTTTCAACCAAAGGCAAGTGTAATGTATAACCAGCAGCTCTACCACGAGAAATAATTGAAACTTTATGCACAGGATCTGAATTAGGTAAAACAGAAGATACCAAAGCATGCCCAACTTCATGATAAGCAGTAATCTTCTTTTCTTTTTTGGAAAGAATATGACTCTTTCTTTCCGGTCCAAGCATAACTTTCTCGATTGAACGAATAAAATCAAACTGAGAAACTTTTTTTCTGTTTTCACGAGCGGCTAGAATCGCCCCCTCATTCATCAAAGAATAAAGATCTGCTCCAGAAAATCCAGGTGTTCTTTCTGCTATTACTTTCAAATCGACATCTTCAGCAAAAGGTTTTGTACGAGAATGGATTTTCAAAATTCCTTCCCTATCTTCTCTATCAGGCAAATCAACAACAACCCTTCTGTCAAAACGCCCTGTTCGCAAAAGTGCTGGATCTAAGACATCCGGCCTGTTTGTTGCAGCAACAACAATAACTTTTTCATTTGGTTCGAAGCCATCCATTTCAACAAGAATTTGATTCAAAGTTTGTTCCCTTTCATCATTTCCTCCACCAACACCACTTCCTCTTACACGACCAACTGCATCAATCTCATCTATAAACACAATAGACGGAGCAGTTTTTTTCGCCATCTTAAACAAATCTCTAACACGACTAGCACCAACTCCAACAAACATTTCAACAAATTCTGAACCAGAAATTGAAAAGAAAGGAACACTAGCCTCACCAGCCACCGCTTTCGCCAAGAGAGTTTTTCCTGTTCCGGGAGCTCCCATTAAAATAACTCCTTTGGGAATTTGAGCACCAATATCTAAAAACTTTTTCGGACTTTTTAGGAAATCAACAATTTCAGCCAATTCTTCTTTTGCCTCCTTAACTCCAGCGACATCTTTAAAAGTAATTCTCTGTTTTTTATCTTTGGGGTCAATAAATCGAGCCTTTGACTGGCCAAAGCTAAATGCTTGCATTCCAGCCCCTTTCACCTGACGAGTCATAAACCAAATAAATACAATTATAAACAAAAGTGGAATAAGAAAAGGAGAGGCTATCAAAAGCCAATATCCTATTCCTGTTGGTTTATTTACACTAATACTAACCGTATTTAATTCTTCTGTGGTAACACCATAGTTTACAAGAGTTTCTGACAAAGAGGCTTCTACTTCTTTTTTGGTTTTCTTTTCTGTTTCATCAGATAATTTAATTTTTAGTTCTTCTCCCTCGATTTTAATTTCAGAAACTTCACCAGCTTTGATATTTGAAACCAATTCTGACATTGTAATTTCTTCAATAGGATTCTTTTTCTCTTGCACAAAAGAATAAATAGTCAAAATAATGGCAAAAATCAAAAGAGTTGTAAAAAAATTATTGAAAAATTGAGCCGACACAGACTGTTTTTTCTTTTTTTTACTTGAACGCCTTTTTTTTACTATTTTTTTCTTTTTGCCTTTTATTATTTTCTTTAATTTTTTAATTTCTTTCATATACGATATTATACACAAAATCAAAATAAATGTTATATTTTAATCATGTCAACATTATTGAAAAACAAAAAAGCGACATTTAATTATGAGGTTTTAGAAAAATTCGATGCAGGAATCGAGCTTTTTGGTTATGAAGTAAAAAGTCTAAAAAATAAACAAGGAAATATCGAGGGAGGACATATTACAGTTAGAGGTGGCGAAACTTTCCTTCTAAATGTAAAAATTCCCCCATACCAACCAGCAAATACACCAAAAGAATACGATCCAGAAAGAAATCGACGGCTACTTTTAACTAAAAAAGAAATTAGTAAATTAGCTGGGTTTGAGTCGAAAAAAGGCTTGACAATAGTGCCTATTTCGATGTATACTAAGGGCAATAAAATATAGGTTGAAATAGCCGTTGTTAGAGGAAATAAGAAATTTGACAAGAGAGAAAGTATAAAGAAAAAAGATACTGAAAGAGATTTACAACGTGAAATAAAAAGGAGTTTTTAGGTATCGATACCCTATCGATACCTCGTTCATTGAAAATTAAATTTCTGTCATTCGTGTGCTGTATCCAATTATACTCGTATTGCTTGCAATTCGGGACAAACATTCTTATCAGACTTCGGTCTAACCTGAATGGAATGGGTACAGCACGGGGGTGACAGGCTTAGACAAATAGAATTATTTTTATATGTGCAAAGTCGAGCTAGACAACTCGTTAATAGGTCTGCAAAGATAAGTGCAAACTTGTCACAAAAAGCAAAAGCTGTAGTTTCTAACTACTTTTTTGCTCCAGCATTAGCTTTAGCTTAAAGTTGGCGGCTGATTGTTTGAGACACAGATTGATTGTTATATAAGTCAAACTAGAAAACAAAATCTCTCTGCTTTGTTTTCGAAATAAAAGAGATCGAATTCTTGAGGTTTTGTTTATTTATTACTCATAAATTTTAAATACCAAAAAAATAAAATATACTTTGTAGATTCATTTAGAAACTTTATTTGGACGCGAGTTCAACTCTCGCCACTTCCACAACAATATAAAACAACAGTGTCTGCTCACTGTTGTTTTATATTTAAGTTGTTTAAATAATAATAAAGTGATATTGTTCTGTTCAGAAGATGCTCTACAAAAAACCAAAAGGAGAGAACAAATGGCAGATTTAAAATACCCTGTATTAGTTGATAACACAGAAATTTTTGTTGATATGGATTACTCGAAAGAACATGGTCGTCTGATTGTTATTGTTGACCTTTTAGTTGACGATGTTGATCCAGACAATGTTCTTGATTTTTTGGTGACAAAAGGTTGTATTGATTCAAAACACAATTTGAGCCACCAAGGAATAACAGGAAAATCTCACGAAAAAACATATCTTATTTTCCAATAAAGAACTAAAATAACCCTGAAAACTCCTTTTGGGGTTTTCTTTTTAATTGCTTTTTTAATATTTCAATGACACAATGACCGTAATGAAAAAACAAGGAAACCAAAAAAAATATGATTTAATTGTAATCGGAGGTGGACCGAGTGGTATGATGATGACTGGACGAGCCAGTGAATTAGGAGCAAAAGTTTTGTTGCTCGAAAAAAATAAAAGTCTGGGCAAAAAACTCCGAATAACAGGTGGAGGGCGTTGTAATATTACAAACGCAGAATTTGATGTACAAAAGTTTTTAGATAATTTTCCTCAATCGAAACAATTTTTGTATTCTCCTTTTTCTAAATTCTCCAGTAAAGATACTTTTACTTTTTTTGAAAAATTAGGACTACCTATTGTTACAGAAGCACGAAAAAGAGCTTTTCCAAAATCACAAAAAGCTAGCGATGTCTTCGGAACTTTAGAAAAATATGTCAGAAAAAACGGGGGTGAAATAAAGACAGGCACTCAGGTTGTAAAAATGAGCAAAAATGCGAATAAAATAGTTTCAATTGAAACAAAGAATGGTGAAAAATATTTTGCAAAAAATTTTGCTATTGCAACCGGTGGCGCTTCTGCCCAATGGACCGGGTCAACAGGAGACGGATTTAAATGGCTAAAAAAACTAAATCATACTGTAAAAAATCCAAATCCAAATGTAGTTCCATTGACAACCAACGCTAAATGGATTCACAGGATTTCTGGAACAACCCTTTCTTTTATGAAGATATCTTTTATTCAAGACGAGAAAATTCAACTGAGAAAAACAGGGAAAATTTTGTTTACTCATTTTGGAATTTCAGGACCACTTATTCTAAACTCTGCTTTTGAAGTTAAAAAACTACTCGACAAAGGTCCTGTAACTGCCTCTATAGATATGTTCCCAGACACAGAAGAAAATGATTTGGATAAAAGAATATTAAAGTTATTTGAAAAAAATAAAAACAAAATACTCAAGAATGTCTTACCAGAACTTATTCAAAAAAATCTAGTAAAAGAAATATTAAACTTGCCTGATATAAAACTTACAGAAAAAGAAATCAACTCAATTACAAAAGAAGAAAGAAAGGATTTAGTAAAAAAATTGAAAAATCTTCAATTTGATATATCAGGAACTCTTGGCCTAGAGAAAGCAGTGATTACAGATGGAGGAATTGTTTTAGAAGAGGTTGATTTCAAAAATATGACATCAAAACTTTATCCAAACTTATATTTGTTAGGTGATGTTCTAAATATTAATCGTCCTTCTGGAGGCTTTTCTCTTCAATTGTGTTGGACTACTGGCTATGTCGCTGGTTCTGATGTTGCGAAACAATAAAAAGAAGACTATACTTTGACGTAGAAATATCTGTATTCATAACTACAAAGGAGGTTAGTATGCATAATACATCGATTATACGCTTAATTATAAACCAAAAAGAAGACGAAAGAGAAATTTACCATGGATCTTTAAAGTTAGGTGGAGTTTTGCTTTTTTATACATTTAATTTTATTATCCCTATTAATGAATTAAGAGGTGATGAAACAGAACTACCAATTCAAAACATTAAATCTCTTTTTCAATTAACAGTAAGAACAAATAGGTTAACGAAACTAGAAATAACCGATGAAGAATACCTCTTCTTTTTTAATTTAATTATTCCATTTATTGCAAAATTTTGTTTTCACCAAGACATAAAAGAATGTACCAAACTCAAAACTAATGCAATCGAAAAAGAAAACAAACTTTATTCAATACGAGAACCTTTAAGAATAATAGTTTTTAAACAGCAAGTTTACAGGTTTGCAATTAAGACATCTGCTATCCCAAAAAGTTTGTTGGGTAAAATACCTTGTTTAGATTAATCCAAAAAACGCCGTGCTTTCAGTACGGCGACTTTATTTATTTATCATTAATCCTCATTTTTATATTTCGTAAACAAAACAAAATAAATCCCATAAACTAGCACCATCACCCAAAAAGGAAAGTAAGGAATATGGATTGATGAGAAAGGTAAGTTTGCAAAAATCTCAACTACTTTTAATTCATAGTTAAGCAAGGCGTAACTAATATAACCAAAAGGTAAAGCTACAAAATAATTAATAAAACCAAAAACACCGGTCAAAAAACCTACTAGCATTGTTATCGGTATAAACATTAAAACAAGAAGGTTAACAGGAATAGCCACAATAGAAAAATCTCCCATCATATATAAAATAAGTGGCAAAACAAATATTTGAGTTGAGATAACCGCGGTTAATGATTCTCTAAGCTGAAATTTTTTCGAAACAAAAGAAAAATATTTTTCTAATTTTGGTGACAAAGTAATCAATCCAAGTGTCGCCATAAAAGATAGCTGAAATGAAGGATCAAAAACCAAAATTGATGGATTGTGAAGCAACATAAGAAAACCAGCCACAAAAAGAATTCTCGTCATCTGACTAATTCTTCCTGTTGTCCGAGCAATCATCACCAACAAAGCCATCAATGAAGCCCTTACAATTGTCGCCGAAGCACCAGTCATAATCGCAAATAAAATAATTCCCGAAGCACCCAACAAAGTCGCCAACCCCATTGAGAGAAAAGAAAAAATCCTCATTATAAAATCAGCAACAATCGTCAAATTATAACCCGACAAAACAACAATATGGATCAAACCTGTTTTTCTAAAATCTTCCTGCAATCCTTTCCCAAGAGATTCCTTGGCACCAACTACAAGCCCACCAAGTAATGAAGAATGTGGATCAGGAATTACTTTTTTCACATTTTTAAGAAAATTTCTCTTAATAGAGAAAAGTTTTTCTTTTATAATATTTCCGTTACCTGCCGACACAAACTCAATCTGAGGATAATACATTTGGTAATGAATATTGTCTTTCGCTAGATAAGAAATATAATCAAATTCTCTGCTATCGTCAGACGAAAAATTTTTTGGTTTTTGAAGTACCCCAATAATTTTAACTTCATCACCATAATTAAATTTCGGATAATGCTCTGTTGTAAGTAAAACTTTTACACTAATTTGGACATCCGATGTCCAAGTTGGTTGGACTGTTAAACGAGTGTTGTTTTCTCTTATATCTGGTTCATCGATAACAATCGCTGTAAAAGTATTTCGTTGGTCAACCAAATGATCTAAACTACCTTCACCTGATCTGTTTTCAAAAAAATCATAACGAAGAATCCCCACACCAGCAGATAAAACAAAAATTCCTACAATCAAGATTTTACCTAAATTCCACAATTCAATTTCGTCTTTTGTTTGTTTTTTTCTTAAAAAATAAAAAAGTAAAACAACCCCAGCAACAAGCATCAAGAATATAGAAAAAGAATCCCCCAAATCAAAAAACGAGCGGAAAAAAACTCCGCCCGCAAAACCACCCAAAACCACATATAAAAAATCTTTTTGCATAGAATTATTTTTTGGATTATTTCAAAATTAGATGAGATTTGTTTATAAACGACGTAAAGCGAGAATAATATAAAAATAAGCGAAGTGAAATTTTTATATTATCGAACCGAGGAGTTTATATAAGACAAAGTGTTATATTTTTTTGAAAAAATTTCGTAAGCTGTACATCTAGTACTGTGAACGGAATTTTGAGGAAAAAGAAACAAATATCGCTAATTTTGGGATAATCCACTATCCATAGCTTCGTTGGCGAGCCTATCAGCTTCACCGTTTTCGTTTCTTGGAATGTGAGTAAAGATTACTTTTGCAAAATTTGCTGTTAGATTATTTGCTTTTATAAACTGTTCTTTAAGTGCAGAATCTTTTACTTTATATTCTCTATTCATCTGCTTAACAATCAATTCGCTGTCCATTTTCACTTCTATTTCAGTATTTTTTGAATTCTCATCCAACAATTGTTGTGCTGTTTCTAATCCTAAAATAAGAGCTTCGTATTCAGCCCAATTGTTTGTTTGAATTCCTAGATACTTTTTGGTTTTCATTAGTTCATTTCCTTCTACATCTGTAATGTAAACACCCGCCCCAGCAATTCCTGGATTATTTCTAGACCCTCCGTCTGTATAAATAATTAATTTTTGCATAAAAAAAGTATATCATAAAAAAACACCGAAAAGATTAGATCTTCTCGGTGTGCAAAAAAACTAAAAATGAATATTGATTTTATCAATACAACCTTCGCCAATAGGCATCTCGAACTTTCCAGAATAGGCAGTAATTTTCTTTAAAGCCCAGTGATAATTCTTGTGTCGCGAATTTTTCCACTCATCTTTTTCGGGCAAATTCAAAATAATCTTGAAACTTTTATTATACTCAGTACCGCCTCTAGCCGAAGTTTCCTCAACTATTTTCATAGTTGTCCAAAAACGCGTAGGTTCTTCTCTGTGAAGGCCATATTCCACACAAACGACTGTTCCTGGAGCAGGAATCCATACTGGTAATTCATGTTTTTTAGGTTTTTCTTTCTTAAACATCCCCATATCTACCTCCTTTTTTAAAACCTTAACCAAAAGTTATTTACTCATATATACAAATCGAGAAACCTCCTTTCCTTTTACTTCTTTTTTGTCCAGAAACATTTCGATTGGTCTCGCCCAGAGAGTTCCTTTAGGATACTTTTCAGAATCGTAAAGCGAACAGTAAATGACAAGTTTTTCCTGCGTTTTCTCACGAAAAGCGACACCAACAACTTCGTACTCACCACCTTTGAAATGCTTCCAGTGACCAGGTTTCAATTTTTTTGGAACTTTTATTTCTGATTTTACAGGAAGAGGATACCAGATTTCAAAAGTATCGTCTAGGTTTTCGGTATTCACACCAAAACCAACAAATTTACATTTACCACTCTCGGTAAAAGTTGAGCTGTAACCATGCTCTATTATTTCTAATGTTTTCATAACCTTTCTCCTTTCATATTTATCTTTTGCAATATTCTGAAATAAAGTAAATCACAAAGTTTAAACAAAATCAACAATTCGCAACCTTAATTCATTCACATTTCTAAATGTAGACTTTTCCATATTTGCAATAACACTAATTTTGTCACCTCTTTTTAATTTAACTTCACCGTTTTCAATCTCATCAGCAAAGAATTTTATTGATGAAATTTTTTGTCCTTTTGAATTTTGAAAATCTAAACCAAGATGATTTTTTTGTTTCCCAAAAATCCTTACAACAAAAATTTAAATATTTTCTATCAG
>CAYUZR010000018.1:10575-11933 GCA_964449555.1 uncultured Candidatus Saccharibacteria bacterium | reverse complement strand
AAAGTTATCCACTATCCCGTTTTAGTGTGGAATGGTATAGTTTCTAGTAATTATGGAAAATGTGGCTGTAGATAGTGGTAATAATGGCAATAAAAAGTGGTACAAAAGGCCTTGTTTTTG
This sequence comes from uncultured Candidatus Saccharibacteria bacterium, assembly GCA_964449555.1. Taxonomy (GTDB): domain Bacteria; phylum Patescibacteriota; class Minisyncoccia; order Phycocordibacterales; family UBA12079; genus UBA12079. Next base: position 11,813 of record CAYUZR010000018.1, on the reverse strand, counting down.
GAGTGTTTTGGTGATTTTGGTTGTGTTGGCGGGGCTTTGGTGGTTTGGTTATCTTGCAACTTGGACAATTGGCATTCAAGACTATTTTGAAGAGAAAAAAGCTAAAGAATATCTTGAAAATCAAGAACAGCGAAGCGCTGAACTTCAAGAAATGTACAAAAATGATACTTATGGGGGCGATACTCCGGAGGAAACTTGGGCGATGTTTGTTGATGCTTTGAAAAAAGGAGATACTGGTTTAGCGAGTAAATATTTTGTTCCCGAGAAACAAGATGAGATGGAAAAAGCTTTTGAAGCCGGGAAAGAGAACGGAGCAAATGTGCGTTTTTTGGAAATAGCTAAGAATATTAGCTCAGGTATATATTACGAAAATAATGATGCTAAATTTCAATATACAGTTCTTGGTACAGAGGGTAAATGGGATGGTGTTGTGCAATTTACTTATGATTTAGTATTGAATCCCGAAACAAATAAATGGAAAATATCAGAACTATAAAACGTGGAAAAATTACCGCACTCATAGCACTCATACTTTTGAGTGCTTTTTTAATATGTTTATCAAACTTTTCTTTGGCGTATAAAAAGGCTACTCACTCAGCTTTAACCCAAGAAACCTTTTTGGAATATAATAAATTATTTGGACTTACTTTTGATTCTGATGATATTACAAACGCAATGCGGGGGAGCGAAGACGAAGATGAATCGACTAGACCTCTTCAGCATTTTTATGATCCGGTAAACAACAGAGGTTTGGCTATGTTTGGTAAAGAATTTATGTCAGCCAAAGATTGGGCACAAGACACAGAATTTCAGGCGAAACAAAGTAAAAATCCAACTGATGATGAGAAATATTTTGAAAACAACACTGATTTTTCTTGGGAGAGGGCAATTTTTGAGTATGTTCACGGGAGTAAAGAAAGAGCGATGAAAACGCTAGGACATATACTTCACTTAACTCAAGATATGACTGTGCCAGCTCATGTTAGGAATGATGATCATTTAGAAATTTTGGGTTATGGGGATCAGGAGCTTTTTGAAAATTTTCTTTTGACAAAAGATGTTCCGGAAACGAAAGATTTAAATATCCCGATATTTAAAGACTTAAGCGAGATTTTTGACGAGAGTTCTGAATTAACAAACGGGAATTTTTTGAGTAAGGATACTGTTTTTGAAAATTATGAAAATCCTAATGAAGATTTTGTTACAAATTGGGAAAGTATAACTTTGGGTAATGAACC
>CAYUZR010000018.1:0-10565 GCA_964449555.1 uncultured Candidatus Saccharibacteria bacterium | reverse complement strand
TAGATTATTTGGAATTGGTAAATATGGGAAGTTGGTTTCGGTAGAATCTGAACTTAATTTTTTTGGAGACAAGATCGGTGAAATGTATGTACTTTCTGACCCAAAAAATTTAGTACTCACAGACTACTGGAACATATTATCAAAAGAAGCAATTGAAAATGGGATCGGGATGATAAATTTGTTTTTTGAGGAGGTAGAGAAAGAGAAAAAGACAGGGGAGTTGTTGGCGAAGAATAAAAGTCGGGCGGAACTAAGGGCTGAGAAGTTTAGGTTTGAGGGATTTAATATTGTGAAAGGTTTGTATGGTTCGAGTGTGGGGAATGAGGATTTAGCAGATCTTTTGGGTGAAGATCAGACTGGTCTTGTTGCCGGTGCTTTGAATGACGGGAATAACGAAAATTCGGGTGAAAATGATCAAAATCAAGGTGAAAATTCTGAAAATGGCGAAAATGTGGATAATTCTGGGGAAAACTTAGGGGATAACTCGGAAGGTGAAAGCGATGGTCGTGAAACAGCTCAACAAGGCGATAATACAGAACAGTCATCAAAGGAAAACGAAAATCCAAACGCAACAAGTAGTGACGAAACAGCAGAAAATCAGCAAAATTCGGACGAAAGTGAAGAAAATTCAACCACAACCCAACAAACTGGTTACCAACCAGGATTTGGAGGCGGAGGCGGTTCTGCGCCAACTCAATCAAGTCAAAATCAACAAAATTCAACCGTTGACTCGCCCAGCCCTCCAACAATTTTAACTCCCTTAAATTATTCAAAACACACTTCAACAACGATTAGTTTCACTGGAAATGCATCTTCTACAAACATAATCTCAACTGATTTTTCAAACGCAATCACAACAGTAGATTCAAACGAAGATTGGATTCTAAATCTTAGTAATTTCAATCAAGGAACGACTACAGTAAACTTCTTTGCTTCTAATTTAGAGCAAACCGCGACTTCAACCGCAACTACGACAGAAATTTTTGTCGACTCAACTGCACCAGACATCAGCCTCACAGTAGACGAGTGTCAAAATTCAATTTCACAGACTGGATGTCTTTTTGCAACGACTACAATCACAATTCATCCAAGTTGGTTTTCAACAGCGACCGATATCAACCATTATATTTTAAATAAAAACGGCACTGCTACCACAACGACTGCAACCAGCACTCAAATAACAATTTCAGGAAACCAAAGTTATGTTTTAGGTATTTCGGCGGTGGACAGTGTGGGAAATGTTTCACCAGAAAAAACTCAAATCATCCAAATCAACAATGCGCCAGTTGTAATCAACGAAGTGGCTTGGGCAGGAACCCATTCTTCTTCGGCTGACGAATGGATTGAGCTTTACAACAATACAAACAAAGATATCGATCTCACCAATTGGACACTTTATGCAGAAGATAACACACCAAACATCCCTCTTTCTGGCACAATTTCAGCAAACGAATATTTCTTACTTGAAAGAACTGATGATAATACAGTCGCTAGCACAACAGTAAACTTAATTTATGGAAATGATGGCTCGAGCTGGGCTTTGAATAATTCTAATGGTGAACACTTAATACTAGCTATGTTTGATGGAGGAGCAACGACTACAATTGACGAGATTAGTAAAGTGAATAAGTGGAATTTTAAAGGTTATGCTAGCCCTCGATACTATTCAATGGAAAGATTTAGCCCAGAAGAATCAGGAACAGATTGGAGTAATTGGGAAAGTAATACTGGGGATTATATAAAAAACGGAAAAACTGCTGATGGGGGAATTATCTATGGAACACCCAAAGCAAAAAATAATTTTAGTTATCGAATTGCCAAAGGAAATTCAATTAGTTCAAACAAAACACTCACAAAATCAAAATCACCTTATTTAGTTACAGAAGATTTTACGGTAAATAATGGTGTAACCCTTTCAATTGAATCAGGAGTAGTTATAAAATTCCATTCAAAAAATACACCAACATTAAAAATAGAGGGAAATATTTTATCTAATGGAATTGTTGGTGAGCAAGTTGTCTTTACTTCTTTTGCTGACGACGAATTCGGAGGTGATTTAAATAATGACGGAATTTGTGACCCAGGGAATGCTTCTTCAACTTCTGCTTGTCCGTCAGTTGGAGATTGGAAACAAATTTTAATTGAACCGTCTGTTTCCAGCTCAGTTTTTGAGCAGACAGTATTTAGATATGGAGGCTATTATGTAAGTGGACAGTTGCCAAAATATAAAGGAATGGTGACAGTAGATACTACTGATACAACTTTTAATAATTCTGTTTTTGAGTATTCAAAATCAAAAGGTTTGCAGTTGTTAGGAACAGGTGCTGGGACAACTGTTTCAAATAGCATTTTTAGAAATAATAATTATGAGCATCTTACTTTGGCTGATTATCCTTTTGGTATGTGGCTAGAAAACAGTTCGTCGGTTGTTGAAAATAATTTATTCGAAAATAATATTTATGGAATGTATCTTCAAGGTTCATCAGCTGTGATTACTTCAAATGAATTTAAAAATAATAGCGGGTTTGTAATTTCTTCTTATGGTACGAATGTGTTTTCAAATAATTTTGGTAATAACAACGGTAAAAATGGTATCTCATTGTATTCTAATTTAACCAATCCTAACACAACAAATAATTTGAAATATAATCAACTTCCTTATGTCATTGATGGAAATATTAGTGTTGTTGCTAGCTCTACCCTTATTGTTGATCCTAGTGTTGTTGTGAAGTTTAATGATAAAAAAATTGATGTGTATGGTCGGCTTGAAATAAATGGTGGGGTAGGTAGTGAGGTTTTGTTTACTTCAATTGCAGATGATTCGGATGGAACAAATGTTGGAAATGATGTTCAGCCAAATCCACTTAGTCCATCAAATGTTAGCGGAACATATATGAAATCAGGAGCTACCTCGATTATAAAAAATGCGGAGTTTCGGTATATGAAATGTGGGGTGAGTTATGAAAATGCGCCACCAATACATTTGGAGAATGTGATATTTAAAAATAACAAGACGGCGATTTGTAATGATACACAGTCGACAACAGCAAGTTCAACGGTAAGTAATGTGACTTTTGAAAATAATACTAGCACAAGCACCAACCCTCTACCTTAAATTTTTCCCAATTTTGGCGATCTTCGGTTTTAATTTGGCAAGAATATCACTCAACGTACTTTCAAATACGTCTCCCGATATTCTCACCAAATTAAAACCGAATCTCATCCAAAATTGGGAAAAATTACATTTTCCCACAAAATCAGCGAATCCTGCTTGCTGGCATAGGCAGGTCTCATCTAGTTTTAAAAAAATTTAACATCCTCGTCATTGCCAGCGCTTGCGCGTGGCAATCTAGAAAAACAAACAACACTTCAGATGACGATTGTCATTTGAAGCGTTGTTTTAATTTGGAACCCCGGGTTCCAAAAACGATATTAAAACCCTGCGAAAAATTCGGCTTAATAGAGCCATATTCAATGGCTATGGGCATAGCCATTGAATTTTTGTCTAAAAAATGATAAAAATAATCTGAATCTGCAAACCATGTTGGTGCAGAAATGAAAGGGGTTGTACCCCGTAGAAAAGGAGTTCTTTATGGCTAAAATAAGTGTTGATTTACATCCAAAAATTAAAAAGGAAACATTTTTTGATGTTATTAACGGTTGTATGCAAGTACTCGACATCCTTGACGATTCTATAGTGAAAACTATTGAGGTATTTAAAATAAAACCAACTAAGCTTCGTAATTTTTATGGTCCAGGAATCAAGATTTACTTTAAGTTTCCAACAGGAAAATCAGCTTCACACGAAACAGATTTTCGTTTTTTGGGAAATGATGGTTCTTATGAGTTAACTTCTGATAGTGTTGCTAACCGGTTATGTCAAGAAATACAAGATTTTATTAAACTATTTCTTGATGAAATTGAGCAGAATGTAGAAGAAGCACAAAAATTAGCTACTTCCATAAAGAAGGCTATATCTTAATCTCAAGTACTTAGATATACTTATTACGAAACCCAAACAGAAATTTATTTCTGTTTGGGTTTTTTGAAATATACCTCCTTGTATTTTAAAAAAATAAACAAAACAAAAAACCCTGCGATTTCTCACAGGGTTTTAAAATGAACCTGGTTTTTCAAGCGCTCTTGAACGCTTTCAGCCCTTTGTGGTAAGAGCCGAAATGACGGATGAGACTCCAGAAGACTTCTGGGTGATTTTGGTAAAGGAATACTTCACCGAAAACCTTTCTGTATGCCATCATCTCTTGCATTCTTGCAAAGAGTTGCACCCGACAGAGATAGGAGTAATCAGCGATTTCTACCCCTTCTTTTGTTACTTTGAGGACAGCAATGAACCGCTGTCCACAACGAACACATCTAGTTGTGTAATCGGTTGGGTCATTGTTCCATCCGGCCTTTATTTCCGCTTCGTTCATCTTTTTGTCACAAGCGGGACAATCGCCGTCAGGGGTTGTCCGCATAGAATGAATTTCTTGCAAAATCCTTTGTCTTTGGGTCAGTTCTTGTCTTTGTTCGTGTCTTATCGATTGACGGTGAGACATTCGCATCATTTTTTTATCCTCTCTAGTTTTTGTTTATATTTATTGAATTTCCGTTAATTATACTAACACTAATAATTTAATTAGTCAAGTTATAAATAATCCCAAAATTATCTAATTTTGGGATTATTTATTTTCCACTACTTCCTAGTGCACCTTGACCTCTTTCACTACCACTTAGTTTTCCAACTTCTTCGATTTCAATGTGGGGGCAATACAAGAGCATTCCTTGGGCGATTGCTTTTGATTGTGGGTAGATGGTTATATTTTCTTCTTTTAGATTATTTTTCTGAAGTTGGGAAGAGAGTTTTTCTCCCGAAAGATCTGTAAAAACAATTGGCTTGTTTGAAGTATTGTTGATTGGTAAAAAAATTTCACCGCGAAAACCGCTGTCGATTACTCCACACCTTCGGGCAAGACCTTTTGATCCTGTGCTACCTCGTTCGGCAATATAAAAAACCCAATCACTTGGAATTTCAATTGCAATTCCAGTTCTAAACATATGGATGTCTCCTGGATTTAGTACAAAAAAATCACTTTCGTGAATTGCATATAAGTCGTAACTAGCATCTTCTTCTCGTTTAGACGGAAGGACAGTTTTGTTGTTTAGTAATTTGACTTTAAAATAAGGTTTTTGCATAGATTATATTTTAACAAAATAGGGTAGATTTACAAATTGATTTTTTTAAAAATAAACCTATGATTTTAGTCAGGAGTTATCAAGTTTCGCTTGTTTGCCAATATGATATTATTGTAGTAATAGAGAAAATCTTTAAATTCTATATTTAACTAGATATGGACATAAATTTTATTCAAAAATCTTTAAAATACAAACTAAGCTTCTATATTATTTTGATAATTGCTTTTTTTGGTACTTCCGCTTCTTTTTTAGTTTTTAAATATACACAAGATATTTTAATCGAAAAGGAAAAACAAAATATTCAGTTTTTGGCGATAGAGAGAGCTGGCAAAATAGAGCAAGTTTTTGGAGATGCTAGTCGTTTGGCGGAAATAACATCAGACCAAAGCTTTGTTAAGGATTATTTAAGTGGTGATGATTCTGATAGAAAATTACAAAAAGATTTTGTCTTGAATAAATTCATTACATATGATCCTCAAAAAGCTTTTTCTGCAATCTATTTGATGGATGCAGAAGGTGATACTTTGGTTTCTACGGATGAAAGTTCTGTAGGCAAGAATTATTCTTTTAGGGATTATTTTAAAGAGGCTATGTTGATTGGGAATTATATGGATGTTTCCATTGGTGTAACTAGTAAAAAACTTGGATATTATTTTTCTCATACAGTAGAGGATAGTGAGGGAGAGACTTTGGGTGTAATTGTTTTTAAGTTAAAACCAGAGATCGCTCATAGACTATTATTTAATATTGAAGAAAACTTGGATCAAAAAGAAATAGCAATAATCGATGATTATGGCGTAATTGTCTATTCAAATAAACCAGAGAATACTTACAAGAGTATTGTTAATTTAAATTCGTCTGATTTAGAATCGATTGAGAAAAGAAAGCGGTTTAATGGAATAGATATTGAGTCTTTTGATTTGGGTATTTTCAAAGACGACCTTTTACATATAGATATTTTAAGTACATATAATATAAAAAAAGGTGAAAAAAATCTCTTTTCTACTCTTGCTAGAATAGATAAACTACCCTTTTTTGTTTATACAGAAGGAAGTCAAAAGAATCTTGCACAAACTATTTCTAATATTCCTTATATACTTGCTATGCTAGTTGGTGGTTTTGCTATTTCAGCAATTATTTTGATTTACATAGCCGTCAGCATATCATTAAAACCCTTAGTTCATATAAATAAAATAGTTGAATTATTTGTATCTGGTAATTTAGATTCGCGTGTGAAAGTTACCACAAAAGATGAAGTTGGTAAGTTAGGAAAAGGTTTTAATGATTTAGTTGATAAATTACAAGGGGAAATCCAAGATGTAGAGGTTAAAGTCGATAAAAGAACAGAACAGTTGGAGGTAATTAACAAGAGTATGGTTGGTCGTGAATTAAAGATGGTTGAATTAAAAAAGGAAATATTGAATTTAAAAAATAAATTGAAAAAATATGAATAAAGTTGATTATTGTATTTAGTCAAAAACCAATTTTATCAATTAATAAAATTTATGGGAATGTTCCCAGACATAGTCTTATGGAAAATAATAGAAATATAGTAGAAATTTTAAAGGCTCATCATAAACTGTTGATTGGTGAAGTAAATGCTATTTTTGAAGTAACAGAGGAATTAAATGGTTCTGGTGATGGATTTATTGAAATTGACAAATTACTTAAAGATTTCGCTAGTGATCTTGGTGAACATTTAAGTTTAGAAAACAATATATTTTATGTTAATTTATTAGACAGAATGAGAGAGCTTGGGCAGGATACTTCAAATACAGAGGTTTTTATTGAAGAGATGAAAGGTATAGAGAAAGTTGTAATTGCTTTTCTTAAGAAATTTGATAATCCAGAGGCAATAGAAAAAAATACTGCTGATTTTAAGAAAGAATTTCCTGTTATTAAAGATACATTGCTTTTGAGAATAGAATCAGAAGAATCTGGTGTGTATGAATATTGGTTAAATATAGATAAAAAATAAAGAAGCTCTATATGAAAAGCTTTAATAATTTAAAAATTCAAAATAAGATGCTGATCATTTCTTTGGTGGTCGTTGTTATTTTTATTACTATTTTCTATATTTTAGGGGATATTAGACAAAAAGGATTGTATTTGGAGGAGTCTATGAGTGTTGTAGATGATGCTCATCAAGAATTTGAAAATCTTCTTGAAAAAGACGAATATTTGTTATTAGCATCTTTGGATATTTTTTTAGAAAACCGAGATTATCGAGACTTGTTTTTGAGAGGTGAGAGAGATAAGTTATATGAAAAAAGTCTGCCTTTGTTTGAAATATTGAAAGAAAATTATTCGATCACTCATTTTTATTATCATCTTCCTGACGGGACAAATTATTTGAGAGTTCATAATAAGGATATTAACGGTGATGTTGTTAATCGTTATACTTTTAAAGAGGCTGTAGAGACTAAAAAATTTGGTGTTGGGATTGAATTAGGCAAAACAGCTTATGCTCTGAGAGCTGTAAAACCTTATTTTGATGAAGATAATAATTTAATTGGCTATGTTGAGTTTGGAAAAGAAATAGATCATTTGTTGGAAAATCTACAAGAACAGACAGATAATCAGTTTACGATGTTTGCTTTAAAAGAGTATATAGATTTTGAAGATTGGAAATCAGTTATGAATGTGAAAGAATTAGAAAATAATTGGGAAGATTTATCTGATTTTGTTGTTATCGATAGTACTGTTAGAAATTTATCTGACGGTGGGCAGTTATCTATAGAATGTTTCAATTCTCTTTATAAACCTGATTTAGGCGGTAAAGAATTTATGTCGAAAGGTAAGATATACAATTCTGGAGAAACAGATTTCATTTGTGGTATATTTCATGTTGAAGATGCTTCTGGCGCTGATACTGGATTCGTGGTTGTTATGAAAAATACTAGTTCATTTATAGATGCTGTGATTGCATCAGACAGGATTTTAATTTATTTGGTTGTGTTTATTTTAATATTTTTAACTATTGTTTTTCAGGTATCTTTCAATAGTTATATTATATCTCCTATAGTAGATTTAAAGAAAGAAGTTGAAATTGTTGAGTCTGGTAATTTAAGTCATAAAATTGAAGTGACCTCTGGAGACGAAATAGGTCAATTATCCAAAGCATTTGGAAAGATGGTTTCTGCTGTTAAAAGGTCTCGTGAGGAAGTGGATAAAAAAGTTGAAGAACAAACAAAAGAAATTTTAGAAAGACAAAAAGATGTCGAAAATCAACAAACAGCGACCCTAAATGTTCTTGATGACGTTGAAAAAGAACGTGAAAGAGCTAATATAGAAAAAGAAAAAATTGATACTTTATTACAAAGTATTGGCGATGGTGTTTTTGCAGTTGACGATAAGATGAAAATTATCGCTTTCAATGAATCAGCTGAAAAAATATCTGGTTTTTCAAAAAAAGAAGTGATTGATAAGAAATTTAATGATTATATAAAATTTATTAATGAAAAAGATAATTCTCCGGCAGATGGTTTTGTAAACGAGGTGATGTCTTCTAAAACAGTTTCTGAAATGCCCGAAGGTACTTTGCTTGTCAGAAAAGATGGAAAAAAGATCCCTGTTGCTGATAGTGCAGCACCCATCAAGGATGTTTATGGAAAAATTATTGGATGTATTATCGTATTCAGAGATATTTCCAACAAAATAAAAATTGATAAAATGAAGTCTGAATTCGTCTCGATTGCTTCACATCAACTAAGAACGCCTTTGACTGGTATCCAGTGGGTTTCTGAAAGATTGATGAAAATATCAGATAGTCTTCCAGAGAAAGAAAGAGGGTATGTTAATGATGTTTATATGTCAGCAAAAAGACTTTCTCGTCTTGTGGATGACTTGTTGAATGTTTCAAGAATTGAAGGAGGAAAAGTTGCGATTGTTCCTGAAAGAATTGATGTGGTTAAGTTTTTGAATGATTATTTCCAAGAGATTCAACCACTTGTAATACAAAAAAATATTACATTAACATTAGAGAAAGAGGAAGAAAGTATTGAGATGAATACTGATAGAAGTGCTTTGCAAAATATTTATCAATCACTTATTTCTAACGCCATTGAGTATACGCCCGAAGAAGGAGAGGTAATTGTTCGCTTAAAGAAATCAGATAAAAATGTTTTGTTTGAAGTTACTGATACGGGAATTGGAATTCCTAAAAATGATCAAGAGACAATTTTTGAGAAATTTACTCGTGGAGTGAATGCTGTGGAAGTTAAAACCGACGGAACGGGATTTGGTCTATATATTGCTAAACAAACAACTGATTTATTGGGTGGAGAAATTAGCTTTGAAACAGAAGAAAATAAAGGAACTACTTTCTTTGTTAAATTACCGATTGAATCTAAGGCTATAGCAGGAGAAAAGAAGTTATCTTAGAAGGTATTCCCCATATCTAAAATATTTAGTAAAATAGTATTGTGTTATTATTAAATTAATTTTAGGAATTAAAAAAAAGAGGATTATGAAAAAAGCAAAGATAGTTTTAGTTGAAGATGATGTTATTTTATCAAAGGTTATTAACGAAGAGCTTGAAGAAGCAGGTTTTGATGTGATAAAAGCAATTGATGGTGAAAAAGGTCTTGTAGCTGTTAAATCAAAAAAACCAGACTTGGTTTTGTTAGAATTAATGTTGCCAAAAATGCATGGCTTTGAAGTTTTGGAGGAAATCAAAAAAGATCCAGAAGTTCAGTCAATTCCCGTTATGATTTTAACAATGCTTGGTAGTGATGATGATATAAAAAAAGGACTTCAATTGGGTGCGAATGATTATATTGTAAAGTCTCAACACGCAGTAGGAGAGATTATAGATAAAGTAAAAGATTTTTTTAATGAAGGACAACATACTGTAGCAAACACAAGTTCTGATACTCCTGATAAAAAAGAGAATGAAGTTAAGGTGGAAGTTGAAAAGGAAGAATAAAGACGAAAAAGATAATTTAATATAGGTTTACGGTAAACTTTATACTTTTTATGAAGAGTTTTTTGAGAATTTTTATAATAATTTTTGTATTTTTTGTATCAGCAAGTAGTGTTTTTGCCGATGTTACTTCTACTCTAGTACCTATTGCTGATGGAGGTGATGATAGTGTTTCTTGGTTAAATCCTGGTTCTACTTGTAATACTGTTAATTGTTATACTGAAGTTGATGAAACTTCTGGTGGGTCTTGTTCAAATTCTGATGGAAATACTTCCTACATTTTGAGTAGTGGATCTAATATCGCTCAGACTTTTGATATTGATGAATCTAGTATTCCTGATGGATCTACTATTACTCAAATAAATATTACAACTTGTTACACTAGACAAGGGGGGTCTGGCGGAAGTTTTCAAACAAGGTATTGTTTCGATGGTTCTTGTGTTAA
>CAYUZR010000017.1:8811-13722 GCA_964449555.1 uncultured Candidatus Saccharibacteria bacterium | reverse complement strand
TGCCGGACTAGGACTCGAACCTAGATTACTGGTACCAAAAACCAGTGTCCTACCATTAGACGATCCGGCAATATTTTATTTTTTATATCTTCTCCTAGTTCAATACCAGTAATCTAATCATTACTGGTACCGCTATTATCAAATTGCCAGTGTCCTACCATTAGACGATCCGGCAATATTTGATTAACCTAAACTATACCCCAAAGATATCTTATTTTCAACAAAAAACCATAAATCATTGCTACATCTAAAACACTATGCTAGTTTAATTAATAGAACTAATTATTATTATTATAATTTTATGGGGGATTTTAGATGAATATCTTTCTATCAGTATGTTTTGGATTTTTTATGGGATTCTTTAATCCACCAGAATCTATTATTTTTGTTTTATCAATGTCAATAATAATATCTCTGGGCTTAAAAGAAATTGTATCAAAAATATATAATTTTTCTCACAAATTCCTTTTAAGATCTTCTTTTATATCTTTTGTTGTTTATATAATACAACTCTAAAAAATACAAGAAATTAAGTGTTTAAACACTTAATTTTTTATTTTATTATTAAAAACTATTCATTATCAGATACAAGCTCAACAAGCACCAACTCCAAAGGTAAATGTGGAAGATATGCTCTGCCGATTTGGTCATATGCAGTGAGCATCTTCAAAACAGTTTCTGAACTTATTTTTGCATCCTTGTCTTTGGCAAGTGTCTCAAGAAATGTGTAATCTTCCTTTGAAAATTCTTCCTTCATCATCTCCTTCATTTCTTTTGCAAATCTCAACAACAGAACTGCTCTAAGCTTGTGCAAAATTAGTTTTGCGTAGATTTTCATATCAAGATTATTTTCAACTGCTTGGTTGATTGCTTTCAAACCTTTATTCAAATCGCTTTTTGCAATTGATTCAATAAAATCATTCACCAACTCCCCTTTCGGCGCTCCAGTTACCATTTCAACCTCATCGATACTAATTGTTTTATCTTCTGACGATCCAATTACTTTTTGCAAAATTCCCAGAGTATCTCTAAAAGAACCATCTCCCAAAACAGCAATTAAATCTGCCGAAGAAGGATCTAATTTGTATCCTTCTTTCTTCGCAATATTCAAAACCAAGTCCTTCAAAACATTTTGTGAAGGCTTTTTGAATGTGAAAGATTGGCAACGAGAAACAATTGTATCTGGCAGTTTTTCAATTTCAGTTGTCGCTAAAACAAAGACAACATGCTTTGGAGGTTCTTCAAGAGTTTTAAGAAGAGCATTGAAAGCTTCTTTTGTAAGCATATGCACCTCGTCGATAATATAAACTTTGTAAGGAGATTCAAACGGAAGAATATTTACAGAATCACGCAGTTCTCGAATATCATCAATTCCCCTATTAGAAGCGGCGTCAATTTCGTACATATCGTTTTCTGTACATTTTATTTCTTTCGCAAGAATTCTAGCAATACTTGTCTTTCCAATTCCTCGAGAACCAGCGAAAAGATAAGCATGAGCGATGTTTCCTAAATTTATTGCCCCGCCGATTGTTTTAATTATATGATCCTGCCCCAATACTTCTTTAAAATTTGAAGGGCGATATTTTCTATATAGAACTGTGTGTTGTTGATCTTTTTTCATCCCGTTAGAGATAAGAAATATAATTTCCGTATCTACAAATTAAACTTATAAAGAATATCTTGGTTCTTATTTTATCTAATTATTTTTTAAAAAACCAACCCGCAATCTCTAACGGGATTCATAACTAGTATTTTAGCATAAAATCCAACAGATTTTATTCTACTACCAATAACAGCCAAAATTAGATGAAATTCAAGGAAACAAGGAGTAAAAATAGGAGCTGTACATCTAGTACAGTGAGTGTTTTTTCGACGCAGTTAACGAAGAAGTTCGCTAATTTTGGCTGTTATTTTACTTGTTTTTTGGCTTTTTTAGTATATACTTAAACCATTATTAACAAAGAAAACAGAAGTAACCCTGAAATATACAGCAAGATGTCCAGACATTTCAGACCTTTTGTTTATTTTTGTTCTTAATTTTTAAATTAAGGACTCATTACATTATGACAACAAAAGAAAAAGATACTGAAACAATAGAAGTTATAAAGGAAGACAATCGTTTAATGACTTCTTTTATTGAAAAAATTAAAAAACTACCTGAAGAAGGAGAATTAATCGAAGGAACTGTTATCAAAATTGATAAAAAAGCTGTCTATGTAGATTTACCTCCTTTTGGAACAGGTATAATTTACGGAAGAGAGTTTATGAATGTTAGAGATGTTATCAAAAACCTAGCCATAGGTGATAGCATTGCAGCAAAAATTGTTGATGTTGAAAATAAAGATGGTTATATTGAATTATCTCTAAAAGAAGCTCGACAAGCTCTAGTTTGGGGCGAAGCTGAGACAGCGATGAAAGAAAAACAAGTCCTCGAACTAACAGTTAAAGAAGCTAACAAAGGAGGTCTTCTTATTAACTGGCAAGGAATTCTTGGTTTCCTACCAGCTTCTCAGTTAAGTTCTGATCATTATCCAAGAGTAGCTGATGGTGATAAAGATAAAATCTTAGAAGAATTAAGAAAATTAGTAAATCAAAAAATTTCAGCTCAAATTATTGGAACTGAACCCAAAGAAGGAAAGCTTATTTTCTCAGAAAAAAATATTACTCAAGCAGAAACTAAAGAATTGGTTGAAAAATACAAGATTGGCGATGAGTTAGACGGAGAAATCACAGGAATTGTTGACTTCGGAATCTTTGTAAAATTAGATGGTGAAATTGAAGGATTAGTACATATTTCAGAAATCAGCTGGTCGTTAGTTGAAAATCTAAAAGATATGTACAAAGTTGGTGATTCAATTAAAGTTAAAATAATTGAAATCGAAAACGGAAAAATTTCCCTATCAATTAAAGCTTTGACAGAAAACCCTTGGGTAAGTGCAGAAAAGAAATACAAAAAAGATGATGAAGTTGAAGCAGTTGTTATTAAATTCAACAAGCACGGAGCTCTTGCTAGCATCGAAGAAGGTGTTTCAGGACTTATTCATGTGTCTGAATTTGAAAGCGAAGATAAACTAAAAGATGCTTTACAATTAGGGCAAAGTTACAAGTTCAAAATTAATGTGTTTGAACCCACAGACCAAAAGATGACGCTGTCTCTTGCGAAATAACAATAAAAATAAACGGCTCACTATGTGAGCCGTTTATTTTTTGTATTTTATTAATGGTATTCTTTTTAGATTTTCTGGGATTTCATCTGGATGATATGATGGAGCATTAACTAAAGACATTGTATAAATTTCGTTTTTTGGCTCTTCCAAAAAAGTGTGGCCTCGATGTGTGCCGTAAAGAATTGAATAACCTCTTATCTCTAACTTATTTACAGCTTCTGCTAATTCTTTTGCAGAAGTAGCATTATTACAAACATCTTCGATAAATAGTATGTGTTTTCCTTTGCACTTATCAGCCTGTTCGTCAAAAAGTCCTAATTTACCGTTCCTTTTTTCGGCGAAGACATATTCCATTCCAAATTTATCGTAACCTAATATTTGAACGGTTTTTGGTAGAGAAAGTGAGCCATAGGCTACACCAACAATTATCATTTCTTTTACTTTTTCTCCAAAAAATTCTTCTATAGCTTCGTGGTAATAAGGCACAAGCTTTAATTCCTGCTCAGTTGTCAATAATCTATATTTTATAAAATATTCTCCCTGCATGCGTTTTCCGTTATCTGTTATTTTTTTATACTCAAAACGACCCCTTTTAACAACACCAAAAGATTCTAAAGTTTTTTTAAACTCATCAGATTTAGAAAATATTTTTAAATTTTTCATAATTTAGTTAAAACGATTCATTGCCATCACTCTTCCCTCTTTTACAATTGTCTCTAAAGCTTCATTTATTGTTTTAGACATTTTTTTGATTTTCGTTACTTCATCTTTCTTGAATTCTTTCATAATAAAATCCAAAACTTTCTTTTCTCCTTTCGGTTTTTTTAATTTCCCGGTTGGAGTAGTTTGTAAAACCCCTACCCTAATACGAATAAATTCTTTTGTTTTTATTGCTTTTCTAATCGATTCAACTCCTTTATGTCCGCCAGACCCACGATTAAAGGCTATTTTATAAGACCCTAACGGCATATCAAGATCATCATAAATAACAATCAATTTTTCTGCTTTTTTCTTACTTGTGATTAATGCTTTAGCACTAACACCTGACTTATTCATGAAAGTTTCTGGCTCGATTAATTTGACTTTAGTTTTACCAATTTTTCCATCAGACAACAAAGCTTTTGTTTTTTTATCACTCACCCACTCAGAAAAATCATTTGCTTCTGCAAATTTATCCAAAATTATTCTACCCATATTATGACGAGTATTTTTATACTCATCACCTGGATTTCCTAAACCTATAATGTAAAACATAAATGTTTTTAATAAATCCCAAATTACAATTTCCAAATCACAGACAATATCTAAATTCTAATGTTCTAAATTCAAAATTTGTTTTCGTATTTTGTATTTGTTATTTTGAATTTGTTTGTGATTTAATGCTTATAATTTGTTATTTTATACTATCTTATTTTCTTAAATACAAAACCCTATTCTGCTTATGTCCTTCAAATGTTTCCGCATAATAAGTGTTATGTTGTCGATCAGAAAGATAATATAAGTAATTATGCTCTATTGGTTCTAAAGTAGCAACGATTGCGTTAAACCCAGGGTTTGTAATTGGCCCAGGAGGAAGTCCTTTATATTTATAAGTATTGTAAGGCGATTCATTTTTTAAATCCTCTAAACTAACCTGGTAAGTATTTTTACCAATTATATAAGGAAAAACCGCATCTACCTGCAACGGCATATCAATATTAATCCTATTCCATAATACACCAGACATCATTTTTCTGTCATGAAA
>CAYUZR010000017.1:0-8801 GCA_964449555.1 uncultured Candidatus Saccharibacteria bacterium | reverse complement strand
CCTACTTCTTCTAAAATAGATGCCATAGTAATTATTTCATGAAGAGTATAACCAGAAACATCTATCTGCTCTTGAACTTCACCTATTCTTTCATAAAAATTATTCTCCATTGCGGTGATTATACCGTCTTCATTTATATTTGGTAAAAAATAATATGTATCCGGAAATAAATATCCTTCTTTTTCTTGAGCTTGTAAAATAAAATTATTTTCATCAAAATTATCGAGCTTGTTCGCAAAAAATTCTGCCATTTCACTAATAGTTAAACCTTCAAAAACAGTAACCCTGATCGGAGTCAAACCAAACACCCCTTTTATTGTTCTATAAGAAAGTGTAAAAACATTTTTATGTCTCTCGAAGAAATAATCTCCAGATCTCACCCCCTTATCACCTCTAAAAACTCTTACTATTGTTTCAAATAATAATTTTGATTTAATGACTTTTTTATCTTCTAAAGATTGTGCTATCTCTTTAGTAGTAAGTCCTTCTTTGATCTCAACAATTGATCCTACAGGAAAACGAACTGGCGAAGCAACAAAAAAGAAATACAAAATACAACAAATAACCATAATCATCCATATTACTCTTAATGGTATTTTTATTCCACCATGTAAAAAATACTTCCCAATTGTTGAGAGTTTTAATAGTAAATTTCTTGGGTTAAAATGTTTAAAGTTAAAATCCATCATGTTTTTCTTATGAGCATGACGAATTAGAAAAACATGACCTTGTTAATTCAAATTTTTACAAAATTTGATTCAGATTTTTGAAAAGCTTTTTTCAAAAAGATGATATTTAACACGGGTAATATTTATAATCCTCATGTCCCATTATTTTACTTACTATAATGGTAAATTGGATGGTGGTTCAGATTTCTTAGATTCAATTCTGCTAAATGTTGGTGTTTGTGACACTCCTCCTGGTAAATGGAAAATTGTGGCTAATTCTTCCGAACTCAAAACAAACTGTTTATCACTTTTATAAGGATAATAAAAATATGCTCTTCTTTTATATTCACTAAACACTTCTTTTTTTATTTTATTTGTTCTCATATCTTTATAATCTTGCCAAGGATAATCACTAAAATCAGTAGCTCTATTTGGTCTAAATCCATTCAACAAACTCATAGAATTGAACTGTTTAAATGCACCTGTCATACCTGTGATATTTATTGGGTCAAATTTATCTTTCTCAGCAAGATAAATTCCTCTAATTCCGCAATCAAATCCTTTTTTGTCGACATTTCTTTCTAACGCATCAATTACTGTTTGTTCTGCTTTTGTCATCACCCTAGGAAACATTCCTTCTTCAGGTTTTAATTCTTCTAATTTAGCTTCTTTTTCTTTTTTTGCTATTTCTTTCCAATCGTGAGGATCCCCATACCACTTCATTTTAGCAATCTTATCCTTTAAGGCTAAGTCTTCTTTATAATTCTTTTTATGAGCCCTCACCATAATTTGAATCCAGAGTTGTTCACCTTTTTCAATCGAACCTAGAAATTCAATAATTGGAGTTATTGGATCAGTTATCTCTTCACTTTTCAAACCTATTTTGTCTAAACCATAATCAACATAAGTCTTGATTGGATATGGATCTTTGTCATTAGTAAGAATAAATTCATTTCCCCACATTGATGTGACATTCAAATCCAAATCAACAAATTTTGTGTAATCAGGAACTTCGTGAATCTCTACTTCAGGATATTGAGCATACAATTGTGCTTCAACTAAATTTTTGAATTTCTTTTCTGTCCAAATAAAAAAATGAATCTCACCCCCAAAAGAAACTAATTCAAGAGAAAACCATGTACGACTACTTCCTTTAACTTGTGTTTTATACCAATTAGTTTCGCCTCCAGTCTGATATAGAGCATTCAAAAAAAGTTCCATTGCCAATGGTGTTTTTTTTATCTCTTTTGGTATCTTTATTTCCAATAGAATTCTTTCTTGATTTGTTCTAAATAAATATCGCTTATACGAAACCCAAAAATGCCTCAAAAGAGACAAAAGGAGAAGTGGAATATAAATTGGAGCAAAAATATACAACAGGTAAATAGTATTACCTGCTACCGGCTGTAAAAACTCCGGTAACTGTAAAATAAGATTATCTATCATTTGTACTAATTTTATCACAAATTCCAAAACCTTTCATATCATTGTTATAAACACCACAAAAAACAACCACTAACAACAAAAAATTAATAATAAATATGAGGGTATCGGATACCCTCATTATGTGTATAAAAATAAATGTATAAAAATAAACAACTACACGAGATGTAGTTGTTTATTTAAAAACTTTATTTATTAAACAAATATATATCTATCTTTACTATCTCTTTTGAAATGTTTTGGATCTTGTAGATTTACAATAACAGTATTTTCCTTAACATATCTTTCTTTTAGGACTTTTTTGATAATTTCTTCTCTTGTCAACGGTCCACTCTGTTCAAGAATATTTTTTATAACATCTCTTACCACACCCCCCGCGTAACCCCAATCTTTTAAAGCATACAAACCTCTTCCAACTAAAACAAATCTAGGATCTTTTATTAATTCGTTATGACATGTAGCAACATGAGCATTTTTACCAAAATTATCGCTAATTGTTTTTGCAACTTCTCTAAAGTGCAAAGGTGAACCATGTTGTCTAATTGATAAATAAGCATAATCTCTAATACCTTTAGCATTTATATTATTTGATTCAGCTAATCCCCACTCACTAAAAGGATTACTATCAATTTCTTTTGAAATACCAAACCATCTTTTTACAACATCGTTTTTCTTATATTTTGAATCAATTCCATCAATTTTCTTTAAAAATAAATTAACCATATCATTTTCTGGGTGTAAATCATCAATAGATAAACCATCTCTAACAGCTAACAAAGAGTTATGAACTTTACTAGCTAAATCATGATCAGTGAACCATCTAGTTTTAAAATATTTATTTTCTTTTTCTTTAAAGAAAGGGTCTCCAACCACTAACAAAAAGTGAATATGATTTTGAACAGTTGGCTTATTTGATATATAACCTAACAAATCTTCTTCAGAAACAATTCCTCCAAGACTTTCAATAAGAGAAGATAAGTTGTTAAAAATAGCTGTTTCATTTTGAAAAACATCAGATTTTCTAATATTTCTTAAAGCATTACTTTCAATTTGTCTTACTCTCTCTCTTGTAATTCCATATCCCTTTCCGATTGATTCTAGGGTTGATTTTTGTGCATTATTTTCCAAACCAAACCTTCGCATAAGAATATCACAAGACCTTTCAGGAAGAACTGAAAGGAATTTTTTTGTTATTTTATTAGGTTGTATTTTTGTTGCCATAATGTAATAGGGTTTAGCGTATAGCGTTTAGGGTTATAGTAAAATTTTTTTTGAAAATTTAGATTAACTACAACCCTAAACGCTAAATCCTAAACGCTTAGTTATTATTTATTGTTAAATAACATTATCATTATAAGAAAATAAAGTCAAGGGTTTTTTCGTTCTTTAAATATCGCTATTATAAGCTTTTTATTTAATCATTTTTCATCATTTTTAGAAAAACATCTTGAGAAATGTTCACTTTTCCTCTTTCTTTCATTTTTTTCTTTCCCTTTTTTTGTTTCTCTCTCAATTTCATTTTTCTTGTGATATCTCCGCCATATAGATGACCTGTGACATCTTTTTTCATCGCGGACACAGCTTTTGATGAAATAATCCTTCCTAACGCCTTGCCTTGAATTTTCATCGCAAACATCTGTCTTGGTAAAATTTTATATAATTTCTCAACAACTTTTTCGGCTTCTTCTTGGACTCTCCTTTTTGACACAACCCGAGAAAATGCAACCACAACTTCATCAGCAACCAAAACATCTAATCTCGTAACATCAGCGGAACGATAATCTGCCATATTATAAGAGAGAGAAGCAAAACCAGAAGAAACACTCTTCAATTCATCAAAGAAATTTCTCATTAATTCTCTCAACGGCAAAAAGGCATCAATCTGAACTCGATTATCTCCAAAATCTTTCGAATCTCCTATTTCAGATTCATGTTCAAATAAAATTCTCATTATATCTCCCAGATATTCTGGGGGTGTAATTATCTTAATATCTATCCATGGCTCGAGAACACTCACAACTTCATAATCATCTGGAAACAAGGCTGGAGAATAAATCATCTTTGTATTTCCATCTTTGTATTCAATTTCATAAATAATACTTGGATGAGTAATAATTAACTCCAAATCAAACTCTCTTTTTAATCTTTCTGTAATAATTTCCAAATGAAGCATCCCAAGAAAACCACACCGGAAACCTCTTCCCATAGAACCAGAAGATTCTTCTTCGTAAGAAAAGGAGGAATCAGTCAACTTTAATTTATCCAATGACTGCCTAAGTAAATCAAAATTATCAGCATCTTCTGGATAAACAGAAGCCCAAACAACTGGTTCTGGTGTCATATAACCATGTAAAGATTCTAAAGGTTGTTTTGTAAGAGTTATAGTATCACCAACAGAAGCGACACCTGGTTTTTTAATTCCAGTAACAATATATCCAATTTCTCCAGCACCTAAAAATTCTTTTGGTTTTTCATCGGGAGAAAAAATACCCACTTCTAAAGAATTAAATTTCTCACCAACTGCTTTAAATATTAAATTTTGATTTTTGGAAATTTTTCCGTCAATTACACGAATATATACAATAATTCCTCGATGGATGTCGTATTTGAAGTCAAAAACAAGCCCACGAAAACTATCGGTTTTTTCTAGCTCTGCTTTTGGTGAAGGAATTTTCTCAATAACTGCCTTTAAAACATCATCCACACCTTCTCCCGTTTTTCCAGATGCTTCTAAAATTTCTTCTAAATCACACCCAAGAAGGTTAAAAACTTCTTCCTTGACTTCATCTACACGAGCAATAGGAGAATCGACTTTTGTTAGCACAGGAATAATGACCAACCCCTGTTCTTTTGCCATTTCAAGAGTTGTCAAAGTTTGAGCTTGAACCCCTTGCGTCGCGTCAACAAGTAAAATCGTACCTTCGACCGCTTTCAAAGCTCTAGAAACCTCGTAAGAGAAGTCAATATGACCCGGAGTATCAATCAAGTTGAGGATATACTCATCCTCAACTTGCGCAGACTCACGCAGAACAGACGCAGAAGACACAGAAACTGATTGACGAGCTTCGCTCATTTCGCGAGCTTTGTCATAAATAATTCTTTTTATATCTAAATCTTTACTCCCAAAATTTACAAGTAAAGCTAATTTATATTTTGACCCTTTTATATACGACCAAACTTGTTCTTGTTGTGGTTTTCCTATTTCTGGTAATGCTTTCAATTCAATAATTATTTTATCTTCTATGACAAAATCAGGTACATAAGTCCCAACCTTTTTGTCTTCATAATAAATAGAAAGTATTGGTTCACTTTTGAAATTAATTCTTTGTTTTTCAAACTCAATTTCGAGTGCTTTTTGATAAACATTTTCTTTATGACCCAAACCAAGTCTTTTCTTAACTTCAAAAATAGCCCCTCTGACTTTATAACTCAAATCTTTATATAAAAACTTATTATCATTTTGCAAAGCAAAATTTTCTGTGTTTTCTGCGTTAATTCTGCGTGAGTCTGCGAGGGTGTTGTATTTATACAACATCCTAGCTGGTTGCATTTTGATAGTTATACCTCTCTCTCTTTCCAATTCCATTACATCCAAAACTTGGTCTTTCATTTTTCTTTTTTCAATTGTGTTAGTTACCTCTAACATCCTATCAGCAAGAGTACTCTTTCCATGATCGATATGTGCAATAATTGAAAAATTTCTAATATTTTTTAGACTTGTCATAAAACACAGTATAAGGTTAAATCTTCATAAAGTCCATTTTTTATGAATAAACTGTAGATTTGTTTAAAAACATGTTAGTATTTAATTAGAATAGAACTAAAAATAAAAAATATGTGGGAGGGTAAACCATGAAGGATAAGAAACAAAAAAGCAAAAAGGTAGAGATAGTTGTCGAATGGCTTTCGAGTGAAGAAGGTAAAAAATCTATAGAAGAGGCAAGAGAGAGGTCAAAGAAATTTAAAAAGAAGCTAGAAGAAGCTTATAAAATAAACCCTGAATCACTAACAAAACCATTTACCATATAAAACATTAACCCTCTTTGGAGGATTTTTTAATTTTGTTTTAATTTGAAATTATTCAAAAATTGGATGAAATTCGCCAACTTTGAGATAATTTTTTAAATTTTTTCAAATTTGAGTGCAGTCCAAGGAAGCGAGGAGAAAAAATAGGAGATGTATATTTTAGTACTTCGAGTGTTTTTTCGACGAAGCTGACGAAGGAATGTGCCAAATTTGGAAAAATTCTATAGTTCACGTTTTTCGGGAAGTATAGCTCCCGATTTCCAAATCCTCCTATTCAAAGCACCTCTAATTTCTTTTAACTCATTATTATTCATCAAAAACAATATAAAAATCCCAACAACAATACCTATCAATCCAGAAAACAAACCTTGCATAAAAATTCCACCAAGAGTATCTAAATCTAACATCTGACCAAAAACTTCTAAACACTTGTAAGCAACAAAACCCATTATTATAGAAGCAAATAATGAATGCCAAAAAGTTTTTGAAACAGAACTTAAAAAATTACCGAAATCTTTATTGAAAATTACCATTAATAAAATCGCATTCAGAATAACACCCAAAGAATAACTCAGGGCTAAAGTAAGAACAACAGTTCCTCCTAAATCATCCACTCTAAACATCGATTCAACAAAATACTTAATCATATCAAATTCAGTGAAAATCCAATTGAGTAAATAAGCCCATCCTATTATAGTTGCCGAAGAGAAAACATTTATTAACAAAGGTCTCTTTGTATCTCCCATTGCGTAATAACCCCGAATAAAAAGCAAAATCAAAGATTGTGCAGCCACTGAAAAAGCAAACATAGCCAAACAAGCTGCGGTTAATCTCGTATCAGTCCAATCAAATTCTCCTGAACCCAAAATAGTTCTAACAATTTGAGCCCTAAGAACAATAAACAAAACCAAAGCCGGAACTGACCAAAAAATGATATGTCTTGTTGCAGAAACTATTTGACTCAAAAATTTGTCTTTTTCTCCAGCAGAAAATAATTTAGCAAGTGTCGGAAAAGCAGCTACTGAATAACTCACTCCTATAATACTCATAGGTACAGATTGTAAATTAAAAGAAAAACTAAACACAGAAATAGCTCCTACACCCATAGCAGACGCCATTCCAACTAAAAAGAAAAAAGCTATTTGATTAGCAGACATTGTAAGTGTTCGTGGCAAAGAAAGAAGAAAAACTTTTTTTACATCTTTAAATATAATTTTGTTAGTAAGTCTTGGTAATAATCTAACTTCTTTAGCTACTGGTACTTGAACAAGTAAATGAAGTAAAGCTCCAAAAACAACACCAATAGCTAAACCATTTAATCCTAAAGATGGATAGAGAAAAAACAAACCAAAAATTATTCCCAAATTATAAAGTAATGGACTAATAGCATAAACCAAAAACTTTCTTCTAATTTGAATAATACTCGCAAATAAATTAGACAAACCTAATAAAATCGGAGATATAAGTAATATTCTCGTCAAAGATATTGTTTTTTCTAGAGAATCACCTACGAAACCAGGAAATACCCATTCGATGATAAAAGGAACTAACAAAAAAACTATTCCACTAATTATAATTATAAATAGAAAAAAAGTGGTAAAAATACTGTCAATGAATTCTCTCATTTTGCCATTCCCCTCTTTTTCTTTTTCAGCCAAAAATGGAATTAGAACTGAAATAGAAACAATTGAAGCAACTGTTATAAAAATAAAATCAGGTACACGAAAAGCAGCATAATAAATATCTAGAGTATCACCTGCACCAAAAAAATATGCTAACGACCTATCTCGAAGTAAAGCTAATAAATGAGATGTAAAGGCAAACAAACCCAAAAGATAAGCGGCCTCATGAAGACCGCCAATCTCTTTATTCAGAAATTTCAAAACTCTTTTTACCATAAAATTTTTTTAAGTTTGTACTTTGTTTGGTAATCTTTGTGTTCAGTGTTTTGTATTTTTGCGTAAGCGTTTTATTCTTCAATAACTTTTTCTGTTTCCTGTTCTTCTTCCTCTTCCAATTCTTCAACAGGAAGCTCTTCCACCAACCCTCTGAATGGAGAAGTTCCTACTTTAAGATTACTCAATATCACCTCTAAATCTTTATTTTCAGGATTTAATAAAATCAAATCTTTGAATTGTAAAACGGCTTCTTCATCTCTATCGGTATAATAATATGACAAACCTAGAAAGTATTTAGCATCCGAATAATTAGGTTTTAAGATGACCGCTCTTTCTAATACCATAATTGCATTTTCGTAATTTTTATTACTATATTCTAATATCCCCAAAACAAAAGGGATTAGAGGATTCTTTGGATTCAAATTAGCTGCTGTTACATACGCACTCATGGATTGTTCAAGAGCACCCTCAATACCTAAAGGAACCAATGCTTCGTAAACCTTTCCTAGACTAAACCAGTTCTGATAATTATTTTGATTTATTACAACAGCTTCGTTAGCACTCCCGATTGTATTATTCAACAAAATTTTAGCTTGAGATTTTAATTCTTCTTCAGACAACTCTTCATTTGAAAGCAAACTCTGCAACTTAAATAAATTAATTTCTGACAAGAAACGATAATAAGTATCTGAAGTAGAAAATCTTATTGATTTTACAATTTCTTCTTCAGCTTGTTCCAGACCACCTTCTTGATCAAGACTCATAA
>CAYUZR010000016.1:6907-13763 GCA_964449555.1 uncultured Candidatus Saccharibacteria bacterium | reverse complement strand
TCCTTCATATTCTCGAGCGTCGATAACAACAACTTTCATTCTTTTTACAAGATATGCCTGTTGCCGAAGATGATTTACTATTTTTTTCCAGTTATATTCAATTTCTGGATAGATTTCAGGGTCAGCCTCAAAAGTAACGATTGTTCCATTCAATTTAGATTTACCTATTTTTTTGACATTAGCTTTCTTTTTTCCTCTTGCATATTCTTGCATATGTTCTGCTCCATCTCGGTGAACAACAACCTTGGTATAAGTAGAAAGTGCATTTACAACAGAAGCTCCTACACCATGTAAACCTCCTGAGGCTTGATAAGCGCTATCTTCACCACCAAATTTACCTCCAGCATGAAGGGTCGTCATAATTGTATCTAAAGCTGATACCTTTGTTTTCTTATGCTTATCAACTGGAATACCTCTTCCGTTATCAGTAACTCGAATTCTATTTTCAGGAAGCAAAACAACTTCAGCAGTATCAGCAAAACCACCCATGGCTTCATCACGAGCATTATCAAAAATTTCCCAAATCAAATGGTGCAGACCTTCTGGTCCAGTTGTCCCGATATACATTCCAGGTCTCTTCCGCACAGGCTCAAGACCCTCCAAAATCTGAATATCTTCTGCTCCGTAACCACTTTTTTTCTTGGTTATTCTTTTAGTTTTTTTAACTATTTTTTTAGGCATAAATTTAAAAAGCACTAATGCTTTTTAGTACATATATTATACCAAAATTAACCAGTTTTTACTATGGTTTTTTCCACTTATTCAAAGCAAAAAAAACAATAATTACGGACGAGGTCGTACCTCTTTAGCGACAGCGGGAGAGGTCCGACCTCTGGGAGTAATTGTTGTTTTTTTTGCTTTGAATTTTCATTTGCCAATTCTCAATTTTCATTTAATTTATTCAAAAAAAATAAGGTGAATTTCAGCTTGCTGAAATTCACCTTATTTTAGAATCACACACCAGTACGATCCCTGTTTTTGAATTTTTCAATCTCGTCACGTAACAGATTATCTAATATATTAGGACCATATTTCTTAAGAATATCAATCCAATCATCAGATAAAATGCCGTTTGGAGGATGGTGAATAATATTGGTAACATGTATATCAAAAACATCCTTAATTTTTTTTAATACAATTCCCCTTGAAACTTTTTCTTCTACACTCCCTTTACTTTCTTTGTCTGCCATATCTCCTCCTTTTTGTTTTGTTTAATAAGACAATAAATGCAATACATCTTAAAAATTTCTACCAATAAACATACTATAAGTAACTAAATTAGTCAACAAATATTGCGAGTTTTCGCCAGTATTTCTTAAAGATTTCTATATCAACAAACAACCCCTTTCCAGTATCATCTTTATAATCAGAATCATTATAATAAAATCCTTTTATTCCACCATTCGGCGTTTGTTCAGCACTAGCTTCGAAACCACCCAAAACAACCATATGAAATTTATCTTTTTCTTTCCATCTTTTTATAGCAGAAACTAAAACAGGCTTATCATTTTTCAATGAAAAAATTATTTTTTCAATTCCTTCGTTTAATTCATTCAAAAATTCTTTTCTTTCCATATTCAAACCAAAATCTCCGGCAATATCAATAAGACCTTGATGAATCCAGCCACTTTCACCATAAGCATTTTTGTCCTGTCCTAATTTTATAAAATCATCAATATCCCCTGTTTTAACATTTGAATAATCTAAAACTGACTTCAAACATAAAATCCCACAAGCTCTTGTTTTCCAATATTCGTCTTTTATATCTCGATGTTGAGAATAATATGGTACATCTAATATTTTAGGCATAAGACAAATCATAACACAAAAATTTCTTTACAAACTTTCCTACTATCTATAAAATAAGAGTATTAAGAAATAAATGGTATATAAATAATATGAAAATAATTTATACAATTATTGTCATAGCTGTCTTATTACTCCTGTTTGTTGGGTATATGGGATATTTTAGTAGCTATGATGTAGAAGAAAAAGAAATGGGTCCTTACACCGTTGCTTATCAAGAACATACCGGTCCTTACACACAAGTTGGATCCACAATGGACAGAGTTTATCAAGCGCTTCTTTCAGAAGGAATCACAAACCAACTTGGGTTTGGTCTTTATTTAGACAATCCTGCAATTGTTGATAAGAGCAAATTAAGAAGTGAGGTTGGAAGTATTATAAGTGGTGATGATATTCAAAAATTAAGCACCACAACCGAAAATTATATGGTTAAAACATTTCCACAAGCAAAAAGTGTTGTAGCTGAATTCCCATATAAAAATATGTTGTCATATATGATGGCTCCAATGAAAATGTATTCTGTATTGGAAGATTATATGTTGGAAAACAACATAGAGTGGACTGAAAATATGCCGGCAATAGAAATTTACGATATGGAAAACAGCAAAATTATCTTTGTTGTTGGTATTCCAGAAGTAACAGAAATGGAAACAGAAAACACAAATACAACCGCAACAACCACACCATAATTGGAAAAAAAAACATAACAAACACCAACTCCCACAGAATAAAAATCATAAAAAAAAAAACACGGCAGTACTCGGAGTACTGCCGTTTTTATTTTTATTTTTTCTTCCAATCTTCAATCAAAATTCCTTTTCCTCTTTTTTTGACCACCACCTTTTGTCGTTCTTTAAATTTTAATTCTCTAATTAAATCTTTTGGAATAGCAATATAATAAGTTCCTCTTCCATTTTTTGTTATTTTTCGAATTTCTTTTTTCATAAAGATAATAATATCATAAAAAATCCCTTGAATGCATTACACATCCAAGGGACTAAGAGTCAAAGTGTCTAAGGGCTTAATTCTAAGAAAGTTGCGGAACAACGACACGGCTGCGATTCTCAACAGCCCAGACATTGTCGCGACCAAACCGACGGACATCCGCCCTGAGCTCGTCGGCATCCCGACGCACACACACGACGAAGGACTCTTCAACCCCCTTTACCTTAAAAGGAAGAAAGGTTGCCCAGCCTTTTGGGTGTAACTTATTGCTATGTTCACGAACAAAGTTAAGGATTTGTCCTTGTTCCCAACAAAGGTCATCAATATTCCCGAGAGAACCGAATATCTGGCGAAATGTCCCACTTTTTTCGTACATTTCAAACACCGTAGCAGGTGCCGGTTCGGTTGCAACATTGCTTGGTTTATTGGTTTCCCAATTTTTAAAATCAGAATCAAGAAAACCTGGGAATAAATCGCTGGCATCAGCAATAGTTTCCTCACCAGTCGTGGCTCCAATCATAATTTCTTCGTCTGCGTAGAGACGGTGGAGAAATTGATTAGGGTTAATTAATTTTTGTATAGCTTCTGAGACTGCCTTTGGATCTAACGAACCCTCACGCACTCTCCGAAACCAGTCTGCTTGTTGCCGGGCAAATTTACCTAGCACTTTGTCGGACACTTGTTGTGTCATGACTTTTTCCTCCGTTCAAAATTAGCTATACCTTATGGTCATAGCTGAAAATTTTGAACTATTTAAATATTATTAAAAACTTTCAGCTATAACCATCTTATCTTGTAAATTTTTGAGAACTTGTTTGACAAACATTATATGCCATTGTTAAATAAAAGTCAATCTTGAACCAAAAAAGTAACGGGAGGGTACCGTTACCCTCCCGTTACTTAGTCAAAAGTTAATAGTCAATTGTCAAATGTTTATTAACTATCTAACCTCCCAACCGTTTTTTTCAACCTCTTCCGTAATCTTGTCCATAATTTTGTTTATTTCTTCATCTGTTAATGTCTTTTCTTGTGATTGGAATACAAGATTAAAAGCGTAAGATGTTCGATTTTCTCCATCAGGTGCGTAAGTATCAAAAAGTTTTGTCTTTGCTAAAAGCTCACCAGCATTTTCTTTAATAATATTTAGTAAATCGTCAGACGATTTATCATTCGGTAACCAAACAGCAACATCTCGAAGAACAAACGGATACGGTGAAATTTTTTGGTATTTTATGGCTTCGCCTATTTCTTTTGGTAAAACATCATCATACATTTTCGGTTCAGGAAATTTTTCAACTAATTCATCAAAATTAACCTCAAGAATTCCACCACTCAAAGATTTAATTTCCAAATCAAAACTTATTTCTTTTTTCAAAACATTAATTACCTCTTGAATAATCTCTTTTTGAGTATTTTCCAATTTTGATTTTTTCATTTTTTTTATTGACCGAACACCAATTGTAAAAGAAGTATGCTCCCTATCTATAGCTGGAAATACTTTGCCTATTTCAAAAATCTTAATTTCATCAAGACCGAGCAAAGGAGCATTTTTTTCGTTTAAGTTTAAACTTTTTTGAATTCCATCACTAAGATTAGTTCTCAAAAATCCGAGGTTACTAGCCAATGGTTTTTGTACTTTTACACCTCCTTTATCACAAAAAACATATGTGTAAACTTCCATAAAACCAAGGTCAGTTAAAATATTTCGAACCTTGTTTTGATAATAAAAAGTTTTTTCTACTTTTGCACTATTTACGGTTTTTGGTAATTCAGATTTAATATTTTTATATCCATATACCCGACCGATTTCTTCAATCAAATCTTCTTTAATTCTTAAATCTAACCTTTCGGAAGGAACTGTGACCACATATCTTATTTGATCATCAGTCATTCGTCTATAGCCAATAATATTTTTAAACTGATTAAACTCATTAATTTTTCCAATTTCTGTTCCATTCTTGTTAAAACGAGAAGTGTGAATTATTTTTCCGTTACCCAAATAAAGACCTAAGTGATCAACCCCTTCTTTAACTTCTGTATCAGGAAGAAATTCAATAGATTTGTTGTGAATTTTTCCCTCCCCTGTATTAGCAAAAACTAAATCTCCTGCTCTTAAATCAGGTTCAGAAACTGGTTTCCCGAAGATATATTGATCAACTGAAATTCTCGGTATTCCAACTCCTGTTTGAGCAAATAGATATGAAGTAAACGACGAACAATCAAATTCATTTGGTGCATCATAAGTGATACTTGCACCTAATTTATATGGTGTATTAACAAATTTAGGAGCTAATTCCAAAACTTTTTCAATTGGATTTACTTTTTCAAAATCAAAATTAAATCGATTTAAAATATCTTCTACCTCTTTTTTAGATATTTTTATTCCAAGTATCTTATTCACTTCGTCAACTGAAACTCCTACTTTATACAAATTAGGTTTTCGAGGATATACATCTTTTTGTTTTTTAAACTCAGTATCACTCGTACCAGCCACATCTTTAATTAAACTAACTAATTCACCCATAGCCACACTAGCTAATTCTGGGCTGATATCATTTTCAAACCTCTTTGCTGAATCTGTTAAAATATTCAATCTTCGAGAAGTTTTTCTTATATTTGTTGGTTGGAAGTTGGCTGATTCTAGAACAAGATTTTTTGTTTTTTCATCTACTTCTGCTTTATCTCCTCCTTTTACTCCAGCAATTGCTAGTGGAGATTTACTATCAGCGATAACTAAAACAGATTCGTCTAGTTCCACTTCTTGTTTATCAAGAGTAGTAATTTTTTCACCAATCTTGGCACTTCTAATTAAAATTTCATTTCCTGATAGTTTATCTTGATCAAAAGCATGCAGGGGTTGTCCTAAGTCAAACATCACATAATTAGTTGCATCAACGATGTTATTGATAGACCTTTGTCCAATTGCTTCCAATTTTTCTTTGAGCCATTTTGGAGACTCTTTTACTTCAATATTTTTTACTTCAACAGCCACATATCTTCGACAAAGATTTTCATCCTCAATTTTAACACCAACACCACCTTCCGAATCTACAGTAGCCTTGCTACTGTAGATTGGAGTTTTTATTTTTAAACCAGTGAGAGTAGCGATTTCTTTTGCTATCCCCCTATGACACAAGCAATCATGCGCTCTGTTTGGAAGAACATCAATATCTAAAATAGTATCATTTAAACCAAAATATTCAGCAAAATTTTGCCCAATCTGCGCATCTTTATTCAAAACCATAATCCCTTCTGACTCTTTGGCTAAACCAAGTTCAGTTTCTGAACAAATCATTCCGCTTGACTCAACACCCCTCAAATTTGCTTTTCCAATCTCAAACCCGCCCGGTAAAACAGCTCCCACCAAAGCAACCGGAACTTTTTGACCCTTTTTCAAATTAGAAGCACCACAAACAATTTGCAATTCATTATCTCCAACATTTACTGTCGCAACACTTAAATGATCAGCGTTTGGATGTTTTTGTACATTTAATACCTCGCCAACAATAATATTTTCAAACCTTTTCGACAGATCATCAGCACCCTCTACCTCAAAAGCATGAAAATTTAAAACTTCCGCCAATTCATTTGGTTTTGGTAATTTATTGTCAAAATATTTATTTATCCAACTATATGAAATAATCATAATTTTTTAAAATTGGTTAACCAACCGAAGATCTCCCGAATAAAATAACCTAACATCATCAATTTCATATTTAAGCATCGCAAGTCGCTCAATTCCAACCCCAAAAGCAAATCCTGTATACTCTTGAGAATCAATACCAACTTGATTCAGTACTTTTGGATGAACCATCCCTGCTCCCAAAATCTCAATCCAACCAGAATGAGAACAAGCTGGACAACCTTTGCCTTTACACTTAAAACAAATCATATCAATTTCAACACCTGGCTCAACAAATGGGAAATAACCTGGACGTAATCGAATCTCAACATTATCGCCAAAAAGTTTTTTCAAAAATGTTTCAAGAGTTGCTTTTAAATTAGCTAGAGAAATATCTTTGCCAACCATTAAACCTTCCATCTGTTTAATTTGGGCTTCGTTGTTTGAAGAGTTTGGTTATTTTATAAAAACCTTTCATGGACC
>CAYUZR010000016.1:0-6897 GCA_964449555.1 uncultured Candidatus Saccharibacteria bacterium | reverse complement strand
GTGTTGCATCAGTAGCTTCATTTCTAAACACCTTTCCTGGAACAACAATCGCCAAAGGTGGTTTATTTTCTTCCATATAACGAATTTGCATATTTGATGTTTGAGTTCGTAGAAGTTTTTTTAACTCTTTTGGCTCCAACCAAAAAGTATCCTGCATATCTCTTGCTGGATGATTTTTCGGAACATTTAAAGCATCAAAATTGTAGTATTCGTCTTCTATTTCAGGACCTTGAGCAATCCCAAAGCCCATTTCAACAAAAACAGACGCGATGTCTTGAATTACACGAGTTATTGGGTGAATGTGCTTATTTTCTTTAGTATTCATATGAGAATTATTATATATTAAAAAACTATATATTTAAAGGAATATATAGGGTAGATTTATATAAAATAAAGTGTAAAATTTTATACATGGCAACAACAGAAAAAAAGAAAAAGAAAGAACTCGATGTCAAAGAGCTAATCGAGTTGATGAAAAATACTGATTCAAAAGAAAAAGAATTAGTCAAAAAAGCTTTTGAGTTTTCAAAGGATGCTCACAGTAGCCAATATCGTGAATCGGGAGACCCATATTTTTCACATGTTTTTGAAACAGCAAAAATTCTGGCTGAATTTGGTATGGGACCAACAGTTGTAATTGCTGGGCTTTTGCACGATATTATCGAAGATACAGATATTACCAACGAAAATATTAAAAAAGAGTTTGGAGACGAAATACTATTCCTTATTGAAGGTGTTACTAAACTGGGTAAACTTAAATACCGGGGAATGAAAAGACATATAGAATCTTTAAGAAAATTTTTTATTGCAACATCAGAGGATATTCGAATTCTTATAATTAGACTTGCTGATCGTTTGCATAATATGAGAACTCTTGAATATTTGCCCCAAGAAAAACAAATAAGAAAATCAAGGGAAACTCTTGAGATTTTTGCACCTCTTGCTTATCGGTTAGGTATGAGAGTAATCCATAAAGAGTTAGAAGATAGTGCTTTCTCTTTTATTCATCCTAAAGAATATGTCGAAACAGAAGAACTATTAAAACAAAGAAAAAAGAGAGATATGAAATTCTTGAAAAAATTTGACCGATCTCTAAAAAAAGCTTTAGCCAAGGAAAAATTAACTAAGATAAAAACAAGTTTTCGTGTTAAAGGACTTTATTCTCTTTTCCAAAAATTAAAAAGAAAAGATGATGACATTGAAAAAATTTATGATATAACAGCAATGAGAATTATTACAGAATCTGTTGGTGAATGCTATCAGGTTCTTGGGGTTATTCATAGTATTTGGAAACCACTTCCAGGAAGACTGAAAGACTACATTGCTTTTGAAAAACCAAATGGTTACCAAAGTATTCATACAACAATTTTTACTGGTGATGGGGGAATTGTCGAAATCCAGATTAGAACAAAAGAAATGCATGAAATAGCAGAAATGGGTGTGGCTTCTCACCTTTCATACAAAGGTAGTGAGTCAAAAGATATTCTTTCACAAATGATGAGATTTAAGAATATTATTCCTTTAATTAATAATAGTGAGAAGAAAGAAGAAAAAGTAGAGACACCAAAATGGATAAAAGAGTTAGGTAATGAATTTTCTGACGGGAAAAGCGAAAAAGTAGTTGAAGAATTGAAAACAGATTTTTTTGAACATCGAGTTTTTGTATTTACACCAAATGGCGATGTTATTGATTTACCAATTGATTCTAGCCCAGTTGATTTTGCTTACTCAGTCCACTCTTTTATCGGTAATCATCTATCTGGTGCAAAAATTAATGGAAAGATGGCTTCACTTGATACAAAATTACAAAATGGAGATAGAGTTGAAATAATTACTAAAAAATCAGCGAAGCCAAACCGTAAATGGCTAGATTTAGTTAAGACATCGGAAGCTAGAAGAAATATAAAAGCGAAATTAAGAAATTAGTGAACTCCACGAGTTATTTCTGTTATAAAATAAATTAACAAAACTCCCAATACAATAAAAATAAATTGTAAGATAGTATCTGTTGTTTTTGAATGATTATGATTTAGTTCAGGAATTAAATCAGCCATCGCTATATACAAAAAATTACCAGCAACAACACCCAAAGCAGGGCCTATAATTTTATCTACCTTTGACGCCAAAAAATAAGTAAGAATTGCACCAACAACTGTTGATAGTGAAACTAAAAAATTAAAAAACAAAGCCCTACCTTTTGAAAAACCTGAGTTTAATAAAATAAAGAAATCTGACGCCTCTTGTGGAAACTCGTGAGATAAAACAGCAACAGTTGTTGCTATCCCAACAGGAATGTTTACAAGAAAGGCTAAAGCAATAATAATTCCATCAATAAAATTATGAATAAAATCTCCTACTAAAACTAAGTGTCCTCCAACTTTTATTTCTTCGTGCTTATGGCAATCTTCTTCGTGATGATGATACCATCGTAAAAAACGAGAAAGTAAAAAGAAAAAAAGAAAACCAACTAGAATATAGAAAGAGGTTATTTCGGAATTAGTTTTTTCCATCGCTTCTGGTAATAACTCAAAAAAAACAACTGCTAAAAATGTACCAACAGAAAAACTTACCAGATAAGGTAAATATTTCTTAAATCGTTCGTAACCTACAAATAAAAATAAAATACCAATAAGAGCAACAAGAGATTCAATAACCGAAGCTGATATAATATACAAAAATGTATTCATAAAAATTAAATTAATTTGCTAATTAGTTCTTCTTTTCCCTCTTTTGTTTTGGCTGAATAAATTAATATATTTTTTCCAATCTTTTCTTCTATCTTTTTTTGTTGATTCAATCTTTTTCCTTTGTTTACCTTATCCGCTTTGTTAGCGAGAATAACAAAATTTAAATTATTTTCTTGTAATAATTGCAACATTTCCAAATCAAAATTAGACGGACCAACTTTAAAATCAACAATTAAAACAATTTTCCTTTTGATTTGTAATAATTCTTCATCTAATAAATACCATAAAATTAATTTTCTTAGTTTTTCTCTTTGTTTTTGTTTTATTTTAGCAAAACCATAACCAGGTAAATCAACAAAATAAAATTCGTCGTTAATTAAAAAGAAATTAATTTCCCGTGTTTTTCCAGGAACAGAACTTGATTTAACTAATTCTTTTTTTCCAACCAAAGAATTAATAACAGATGATTTCCCCACATTTGAACGCCCAACAAACGCGATATGTGGTCGCTTTTCTTTTAAAATTTCATCTGTTCCTTTTATCCCTTTTATAAATTCAGCTGATTTTATTTCCATTAAAATAGTATATAATATATCTCTATGAAAAACATCTGTGTTTATGGCGATAGCCTTGTTTATGGTATGGGAGATACGACTGAAGGTGGTTGGGTTACTCGTCTCGAAAATAAATTAAATAATCCAGAACTAAAATTCTGGAATTTTGGAATTCCAGGAGATACATCACAAGATTTATTAAATAGATTAGAAGAAGATATAAAAACAAAAAAACCTGATATGGCTCTTGTTTTTATAGGAGCTAATGATACTCAATATAATAATATAAAAGAAAAAACCCTTATTTCTCCAACAGATTACAGACAAAATTTGGAAAAAATTTTAAAGATTATCAAACAGCACACTAAAGAAGTTATTTTTATTGGATTACCAAGAATGGATGATAAAATTACCACCACTTGGCATTATCTTCATTTTTGTAATGAAAATTTAGCAAAATATGATGGTGTAATAAAAAAGTTTTGTGAAGAAAATAACTTGAAATACATTTCACTTTCTGACACCATCGATATTTCTGATTTAAGTGATGGAGCTCACCCAAACGCACAAGGTTATCAAAAAATTACTGATAAAATAGAACAAGGTCTTGATTTTTAAAAGAATATTTTGTAATCTTTAAAAAGGTCAAAACAGCTTGATTAACAGAAATTACAAAAAAGGGAGGAGAAATGCCTGTAAAGACAATGTGTTCATTAAAATGGCAAGGGAAAGAATGTTACAAAAAATTTGATGGGGGTGAATGCCCTGGTACCAAAGAAAATGATGGTATGGGGGTATGTATGTCGAGCAGTTCCTCTTGCTCCAGTCTTCCGGCAAAAAAAGCTGTGCGAGAAGCTATGCGATATAAAGATTATTAAAAAATATTTTTCAAATATTTCTGTCTCAAATCCTCCGGAAACCTTTCGATTGCATATCTTAGGGTTGTCCGGGGAATTTTTTTATAATTCTGTTTTAAGAATTTTTCTTCAAGTTTTTGATCCTTTTTCCCTACTTCTCGTAACATCCATCCAACTGCCTTGTGAATTAAGTCGTGTTCATCGTTTAGCAAGATTTTTGAAATCTTTAAAATATCTTTAAATTGTTTTTCTCTAATAAAAGCAAAAGTTGAAATAATTGCTACTCTTTTTTCCCAAAGGTTTTTAGATTTTGTTAGTTTATATAAAATTTTTCTATCTTTATCTAAAAGATATTTTCCAATAATATGTGGTGCTGAAACATCCACCAAATCCCAATTATTTATACTCCCCTTCTCCAAGTTATCCAAATAAAATTCAAATATTTCTTTTCGTGGGTCACCCGGTGACCCACATTTATTGAATTTGTTTATTAAGATTACCAGAGCTACAAAACGATACTCATGTATTTTACTTTTCATTAATTTACTTAGACCTCCAAGATCTAAATTTGTGTAATTTTTTGCAATTTTTCGAAGAATTGGAACCTTAATTCCCAAAAATTTATCTCCTTCACCATACTCCCCTTTTCCTGTTTTAAAAAATCTTTGAGAAATTTTAGCTTGTTTAGAATCTTCAAATTTTTTTATTTCTTTTTTTAATTTAGTTAATTCAGACATAGACAAATTATAACAAAAATTCAATGGTTCATTGTGTGAGCCATTGAAATTTTCATAAATTTAGGTAATATAGTAGATAGATAATAACTCGTCAAAAATACAAGGAGAAAAAATGAGCCAGCCAGAATTTAACCCTGATGAATTTATTTATTGCAAAGAACACAAAATTTGGTATCACATCAATTATAAAAAAAAAGCTGATGAACACAGAAAGCCCCCAGAAGAAGATAAATATCATATCAATATGTTTGTTTTTGACTGTCCTATGTGAGCAAGAAAAGAAGCGGATATTATGTGTCGCTCAATAGTTACGCCAGAAGAAAGTGCTCAGAACAGGGAATTACTTAGAGGTCCTCGAGTTGATCCAACCAAAAGAAAGAAAGAACCTTTTATTTGGAAAGAAAAACGAAATAAAAGATAGGTATTCAAGCCTTTCGGTTAAACTCGAAAGGCTTTTTTAAATAATGTTTTAGTGTAAATATCCAATCCTCATCTGTCCCCTCCTCTTCTTTGGTTTTCAAAAACCATTCTAGATATCCCCTGTCATACTTTAGGATTTCTTCAACCATTTTGTCAGCGTATTTTCCAAAAGTGAATTTTCTTATAATCGAAGGTTTTGCTGAAATATCAATCATTCTTTGGATTATTTCTTCTTCACTAACATCGCCACCGGCTTTTTGTTTTGCGTCTTCATATAAATATTTAAAGACAGCTTCCAAAACCAAAACATCTCCATCAGCGCTGTGTGGAATAATTTCAACATCATCCCGTTTGTCACTTCTACCATCTTCGCCAAAAACATCATAATGATATCTTAAATACTGTAAATTATATTCTGGTATTTCTACCTTTTCATCTAAATATCTCGCCAATCTCAATGTGCAGATAGATTTTGGAACATTCACTCCATCATTCTCCAACATCGCAATATCAAATTTTGCATTGTGTGCCACTAAAATATTTTCATCCAATAAATCTTGTAATTCTTTTTTAGTTTCACTATCCGCAAATAATTCTTCATTTTTTACCATCTCGTTTGTAATACTAGTTACACTCATCGCCTTTACCGAAATAGGAACTGTTGGCTTGAAATTCTTTACTGTCAGCTTATCGCCCACCTTAAAACAGACCTGGCAAAGTCGGTCTTCTTTTAAGTCATTTCCGGTTGTTTCTGTATCAAGAAAAATTAGTTTTTTCATCTGTTGTTAGTATACAAGCACACTAGCCTTGTGAACCTTATTATTATAATTAGTATAAAACCAAACTCCTGTCTGGGTAAAAGTAAAATCATATGTTCCACCATTTCCTACCGTAGTTGGTTGATTCAATTCTCGAAACATTAATTTTTTTTGATCACTAGCAAAAATCCTCATTGCCCCTTCTGATTTATTTATATATCGAATTGAAGACCCTTGTCGAACCTGTAAAGTGTTAGGATAAAAACCATCGTCAAAATAATAAATTAAATAAGATCCGTTTTGTATTGTGGGCAAATTAGACCTATTTGTTGTGGTTTGGGTTGGTTTAGAAACAGGGACTGTTTTCTTGTCTCCACTGATAACTTCATTTTCTTCATTATTTTCTTTTTCGATTATCTCTACTGTCGGATCAATAGTTCCTAAACTATTTTCCAAGATAGGATTATTCTGCAAATAAAACCAAGCAATAATGGCTATAAAAACAATAGCTAAAATCAGCAAGATGTCTTTCATCTTTTGTTTGAATTCATCATAATCTTTAAGCATATTACTCATAGATAAATTATACCATATTTTATTCTGCCAGAATTATTTCAAAAGACTTATCTTCATCAGTGTTTTAATTTGTCGTAGTTGCCGGACTAGGACTCGCCTCCCAGTTCTAACTGAAATTTTCGTCCTTCGGACTCAATTTCAGTAAGAACTCGTAGGCTCCGCTCGCTCGTGGTTTTTATCTAAAAATATTAATCTCACTTCGTTCGAAAATATTTTTGACAAAAACATACTTCGCTCGGTTCAAGTCCAGCCAACAACTAAAACACTAAAACCCAATGCGGTGCATTGGGCTTAAGTGTTTTATGTTG
>CAYUZR010000015.1:0-13956 GCA_964449555.1 uncultured Candidatus Saccharibacteria bacterium | reverse complement strand
GTTACTATGTCAGAGGTGGTTGCAAGTTATGGCTATAAAAAAGAAGATAATCCACTTTTATGGAATTTTTCAATATTCTTTCTACTATTTGCTTTCTATAGATTTTTTCTAATATTTCCACTTATAGCAAATAGTATGAAGATAATTAATATTAGCTACAACACGGCAATTTTATTTTATTTCTCAATGGGAGGTATGGCTATAAAAATAGTGACTTCTTTTCTGGATCTCAAAGAAAAAACAACAAATATTTTGATAACATTAAACTTATCAATTGGTGGTAGTATAATCTTATACCAGTTAACAAATACAGATGCTTTCAGAGTATTATCTTCAGGAGTTGTGATTTGGGGAGAAAATTCCATTCCACTATATATAACTGGGGTTTCGGGATTTATTGTTGCTTCCTTTTGGATGTATGCTTTCTATATAGGTGCAAAAAATAGACAAAGAATGATAAATAAAATCAAAAATATCTTAATAGTGATAGGTGCATTTTTTGGAGGAATGTCTTCTGTGGTTCATTTTACAGCAGATGAAAAATTGATATCACTTGCCTTTATTTTTTATTTTCTTGCAATTATAAGTATATTAAGTGTCTGGGTGTTATCATATATAAAGAAGTATTAAATAAAAACGAATATTGCTGATTTTAGAATAATTTAACCTACTAAGGCAATAATAACTCCTAGAACGGCAAATATCACAGAAATAATCCAATACCTCATCGTTACTTTATAACTAGGCCACCCAATAGCTTCAAAATGATGATGAAGTGGGGCGACAATAAAAACCTTTTTGCCATTTCTAAATTTTTTAGAAAGTAGCTGAATTGCAGACGATCCAGCTGTAACAATTAAAGAAAAAGCAATTATTGGTAACAAAACGACTTGATTAGAAAGGAAAGCAACCATCCCTAACGCCATAGTCAAAGCCATCATACCTGTATCAGACATATAAAACCTAGCTGGTGGAATATTAAACCAAAGAAAAGCTAGAATTCCCCCAACCAAAGCGAAGCAAAAAGCAGATAAGTTTATTTGATCCTGAAAAAAAGCAATGGTTCCGTAAGCAGAAAAAACAGTCGCAAAAACACCCCCCGATAAACCATCAATACCATCAATAACTCCACTAGCAAAAATAACAATCATCACAGCAATAAAGAAAGGAATAAAAAGAATTCCTAATTCAAAAGGCCCAAAAAATGGTATATAAACATGGGATACTCCTAATTTAACAAAAAACCACCAAGCTCCAATCGCTCCTAAAATAGCAACCACTCCTAACCTCTTTTTAGCTGAAAGTCCCCCTGCAAGTTGATCATATCTATCAGATACAACTAACCAATCATCGATTAAACCAACAAAAGCTCCCGCCATCATCGCAAATATAGGTAACCAGGTTTGAGTTCTTGTAACAAATTCTAATTTCGTTGTTAAATCTGTTGGAAAGAATCTTGCAACTAACCATAAAAAAAGAGTTGCCAAAAAAGCACTCCCCCAAACAATTATTCCTCCCATTCGTGGAGTTTTATTATTCTCATCATCATGAAGTTTTTGAGATATAGGAGAAGGTCGTCCATCAGTTGCAACTGCAACAGACTTTTTCTTCCACATTTTATGTTTATATAAATAGTGGGTAATAATAGGGGTAATAGCAATTCCAATAAAGAACGACATCACCCACGGTATGAAAATTTTTATTATATCCATAAAATTAGTTAGTAAGTTGGTAAGTTAAAAAGTGTAGGTTTAAGTATAAAGGAGTAGAAAGTATCATACAAGTATGATACTTTTTGTTTTGTATTTTATTAATTTTCTTCCAAACTAAATTAATTCAAAATTGGATGAAGTTTTGTTTTATTTGAAAAAATTACTCGTAGGGTGTCGGATACACCACTCCACTTCGTTTCGTGGGGTATCCGACACGCCCCCTCGTATTTTTTCTAAACAAAACCGAAGTTCGCCGATTTTGGATTAATTAAAAGCAATAGTATTTATCGAAGCGTCTACAAGCCTTCTCACATCTTCAAACCTCCCCTCTTTACTTGCACCCAAAACAGAAACTATTACAGGGTAACCTATTCCAACATCAAACGCGATAACAAGATTACCACCTGCTAAATCTGTAAAACCTGTTTTAGAACCAATTACCCCCGGAATAACATCAACATCTTGATTTGTATTTTCCACAAGATAAACAGCTTCTTTAGAATTTATATCAAGTCTTGAATACCTTGTTGATTCTAAAATTTCTGACTTTTCTTCTAAAATATTCTTCATCAAGATTGCTACATCTTTAGCAGATCCATATGCCCCACTCAGTTTTTCATTTATATCAAGTCCTGATTCATTCAAAAAAAAGGTTTGGGTTAAACCCATTTTTTTTGCTTCAGAATTCATTTTTTCTAAAAACATTTCTTCTGTTGTTTTTTCGCCCACTGATGATTCAACAAATCCAATCACAGAAGCTAAAGCATGAGCCCCATCATTAGAAGAAGACATTAGAGTTAAATCTAGAAGATCTTTTAGATTCCATTTTTCACCAATAGAAAAGCCATTTTCCCCCTCAATTTGTAAATCATCATTACTAATAGTAATAATTGTGTTTTCAGGAACTAAATCTGAAGTAATATAAGCAGTCATTAATTTAGTTATTGAAGCTAATGGCAACTGAGATTCTTCATTTTTAGAAAAAAGAACTTTTTGTTTTTTCATATCCCAAACATAAGCTGATTTTGCTTCAAGTAAAATTCCGTCAAAATAATTTATATCTTCTTTCACAATTACTTCTGATTCAACAGCCTCTCTTTTAAAAACAAAAAAAATCACTCCAATAATGACGATCAAAGCAATAATCGCCAAGACAATCTTTATTAATTGATTTTTTGAATAAAAATTCATTTAGATACTATAACACAAATACAATCCGAATCCACGAATTTATCCGAATACCACAAATCTACGAGTGATGAATTATAGGTTTGCAAATGCAAACCAAAATAATACGAATTAATTCAGTTCGGAATTCTTCGTGTTATTCGGATATATTCGTGGATTCGGATTGTATTTCATTATTTTTAATCTGTTCTCTGACTTTATTGTATTCAGGTAATTCAGATAATTCCGAAATACCTAAAAGTGAAATCAGGTCAAAAGTAGGTGAATATAGAAAACTTCGTTGATTTTTAGGATCATTTTTTCTTTTTATCAACCCCCTCACAAGTAAATTCCTCAAAATAGATGCTGAATTTACACCCCGAATATAATCAATTTCAGTTTTTCTTAATGGTCCTCTATATAGAATAATTGATAAAGTTTCTAAACTAGCTTTTCCTAAATCTTTAGAAAGTTCTTCTTTTCTCAAATTTTCGATAATTCCATGCATTTCAGGAGCTGTACCCAACATTACTTTTTCGCCATTTATCACCAATCTAATTCCCCTATTTTGCAAACTCTCTTTTAAAACACCTAGTGCTTCCTTAATTTCTTTTTCAGAAACATCCAAAAGGTTTTTTAAATACTTAACCGAAACAGCCTCTCCTTTAAAAAATAATATTGATTCAATTTTAGAACTTATATTCATAGTTTATTTTATCTCTATATTAGTAGTGATTTAATGTAAACAATTTTTAATAATGTGGAACACCTGTATCCAAACTTTCCATATCAATATCTCCAAAATCCCGAGTTTGTTTTACCATTAATGCACCTTGTTTTACCAATTCTAACATAGCAAGAAAAGATATAACCACATTAATTCTGTCATTTTTCCCCTTTTTAGAGAAATCCCCAAAACTCATCTTTATATTTTTTTTGATTCTCGTAGTTAAAGAATCAATCATTTCTTCCAAACTAACAACTTTCTTTACAACACCCTTAGGAACAATTTCTTTTTTAGGCATTTTAGTTAGTGCATCAACAACCAATGAAAATATGTTATCTTTTGTTATCTTTTTGTCTGGAGAAAACACTGTTTCATTATTTGGAGAATAAGATTTCTTATAAATTATATTTTTACCAAACAAATTATTAACCTCAACACCTAGTCTTTTCATCTGTTTATATAATTTTAACCTTTCTTCTAAATCTTCTATATTCTGTTCTTCTTCTTGAGTTAAGTTTAGATTTGGCAAAAGCGATCGAGATTTAATTAACATAAGAGTTGATGCAATCCAGATAAAATCGGTTGAATTCTTTATAGACATATCAGTATTATTTTGAACATAAGCAATATAATCATCTGTTATTTCAGCTAAGGATATATCATTTATAAAAAGTTTTCTTTTTTCAATCAGACTTAAAAGAAGATCCAAAGGTCCTTTGAAAACATTTGTTTTAATACTGTATTGTTCTATCATCGAAATTAATTATATCATTTTTGAAAAAGAAAAAAGCTCAAAACAAAATGTCCTGAGCTTAATGGAAAATAGAGGTTAGTTTATGTTGATATCAGAGAAAAATTCTCCACAAAGACAAGAACTAAAAGACGAATCATCAACACCTTCACAAAAATAAAGAACTTGTAAACTTCTTTTTTCTATGACTTCTTTGATAATCACAGGAACATGATTAGTTTTTTGTTTCTCCAAAAAATTAATTAGGGCTTCCCTTGCACCACGCTGATCTTTTCTACACACAGTTGTGCTTAGAGCTTCAAGAGTTTTTTCCCGATTAATCCTACCAATACCAATACCTTCAAAACTTTCTCCCGACATAATTTCTCCTATAAAAGATAATAAAAAATAAGCTTTGTCTTATTCCTTCCCAAAGACAAAACTCCTAACTAAAAGAGTTTAATCTAATTAAATTATACCAGATATAAATAATAAAACAATCCCCAGTGATAAAAACTGAAGATTTTAAAATCTATTTAAACATCAAAAAATTTCTTTCCTCATAAAAGAATTAATTTTGGGTGACCAAATTAG
The DNA here is from genome assembly GCA_964449555.1 of uncultured Candidatus Saccharibacteria bacterium. GTDB lineage: Bacteria > Patescibacteriota > Minisyncoccia > Phycocordibacterales > UBA12079 > UBA12079. The sequence continues at coordinate 9,026 of CAYUZR010000015.1, read as the reverse complement.
CCAAAGAAAACATTAACAATCGTAATAGTTGTACTACAAGCACCCGAAATTAATGCAATAAATGTTGGGCGATCTTTATACCATTTATAATTTTTTGGATATGCATTTTGCATATAACTATTATAACAAAATTATAATAAAAGATTTAAACTTAGTTATTCACACCCAAATAAGTATCGATAGGGTATCGATAGGGTATCGATACCTAAAAAATAAAATTATTTTACTTTTGAAATAAGATCTTCAACAGAAATTATTTCACCTTCTTTTTCATTTCTTTTTTTGAATTCAACTCCACCAGCTTCAAGTGACTTAGAACTTACCACAACTCGATAAGGAATACCAATCAAATCTGAGTCAGCAAATTTTTGCCCTGGGCGAACATCTCTATCATCAAACAGCACTTCAACACCTTTTTCTTGTAATTGGTTATAAATTTCTCCAGTTTTTTCGTCTTCATTTAAACTCAACAAATGAACCTTAAACGGAGCAACTGCCTCAGGCCAAATAATTCCATTTTTATCTGAAAATTTTTCTACAATTGTCCCCATTACTCTTCCTGGACCAATACCATAACAACCCATAACTACTAATTTCTTTTCCCCAACTTCATCTGTATAAGATAAATCAAAAGCTTCTGAAAATCTAGTTCCGAGACTAAATATATTACCTGATTCAATTGATTTTTCCTGTTTTAAATCTTTATTTCCGCATTCAGGACAAGTACTCTGATCTTCTATTATTTCATCATTAACAGCAACACTACAACTTTCACAAAGATAAATTATATCTTCCCCAGCGTCAGATATAGTTTGAAATTCATGAGAATATTTACTAAATGTACCTCCTGATGCAAAAGTCACAAAAGTATTTCCCCCTAAACCAACTGCATCAAAAATATTTTTATAAGCTTTTTTAGATTTTTCGTAAAAATCATTATGTTCTTTTTCGTCCTTACAAAAAGAATATAAATCTTTCATCGGAAATTCTCTTCCACGCATAATTCCACTTTTTGCCCTGATTTCATTTCTAAACTTTGTTTGAATTTGATATGGATATACAGGTAAATCTCTAAAAGATCGAATATGGTCTTTCATTAATTTTGTTAGAGGCTCTTCGTGAGTGAACCCAAGTCCTAACTCAGTACCATTTTTTAAAGAAGTTTTAAACCAATTATCAACAACATCATCACTCCATCTATTTGTAGTTTCCCAAACCTCTTTATCTTGCAAAACAGTCATAAACATCTCCTGTCCGCCAATTACATTCATTTCTTTGCGAATAATATTGTTAATTTTTTCTAATACTCTCAAGCCTAATGGTAAAAAAGTATAAGCTCCTGCCATTTCCTTATTTATAAAACCCGCCCTAATTAATAATTGAGCATTTTTAGAAACCTCATCTTTTGGCGCTTCCTTTCTTGTTTTTGTGAATAATTGTGATTGATACATAATAATTAAGTATAAAGTAGTAAGTATCAAGTATCAAGTATCAGGTATTAGGTAATAAACGAATTTTGGCAGAGATAAAATTCGTTAAATGAAAATTGAGAATTGATACTTGAAAATTTGGTTATTTTAGAATTACTACCAGAAGTCGCACTTCCCCATTCCGTTTCGCTACATTACAGGAAGAGCGACTTCGTCCGTAATTCTAAAACAATTTAACAATATCATTATAGGTTACAGCCACCATCAAAGCAATCAAAAGCACAAACCCAACCAAATTCAAAGAATTTACAATAATTGGTTTTATATTTCTCCGAATAAGTCCTTCGATTCCTAAAACAACCAGTCTACCTCCATCTAACGCCGGGAAAGGAATTAAATTAATAACCGCTAAGTTAATAGAAATAAATGCTGTAAAATTCAAAAGATAAATCCAACCAAACTCAGCCGCATTACCTACCATACCGACAATACCAACAGGACCAGTCAATTGTACCAGAGAGCCACTTCCCTCAATCAAACTAATAACAAACATCGTCAAGCCAATCGCAATAGCAACAAATAGACTACCAGTCAAAATCAGGGCTTCCCAAATAGCTTTGTGTGGTAATAATTTAACAGTTCCTATTGTATCAGCAAGTATTCCAATAGCAGCTTGGTCGGTCTGTAAATCATAAGTTGGAACAATAGAAGTCGTTACAATCTCTCCTTCACCCCTTTGCCATTGAACATCTATCTCTTGACCGCCATGACTAACAATAAATGCTTGCATCTCATTTTCAGAAAAATCTTTAATATAATTTTCGCCAGACTGCATAGATAAAAGTTTATCTCCCACACTTAATCCAGCCTCAAAAGCAGGAGATTCCTCTAATACATTAATAATAACAATATTTGGATTTTTAATTTCTTCCTGCGGAAACTGATCCGTTGATACAGGTAATCCAACCATAAAACCAATAGAAATCAAAAGCCATGCAAAAATAACATTGAAAGTAACACCCGCACCAATTGCCATTGCTTGAATATAGCGTGGCTTATTTACCATGCTTCGATGACTATCAGAACCACTGATAGATTCATCGTCTGGATCTTCACCAAATATTTTTACAAATCCTCCCAAAGGAATTAAATTAATTGAGTATTCAGTCTCCCCTTTTTTAACAGAAAAGATTTTAGGAGGAAAACCAATTCCAAATTCATCTACTCTCATCCCCGTTTTCTTTGCAACAATAAAATGCCCAAATTCATGGACTAAAATTAGAATGGCAAGTATTATGATGAATAATATAATAATCATAGTAACTTTGTTTTTATAAAAAAACCAATACTCAAGAATCACGAATTATGAATTAAGAATCATGGAATAAAATTTTTAGCTTTGCTAAAAATTTTTAAAAGTTCATGATTCGTGATTCGTCTTCTAAGTTTTAATTTGCTCCTCTTTTTTATTAAATAATTTATCTAATTTTTCATTTATATCATCAACAATTTTCTGCATATCATCTTTCAATTTAAATTTTTCATCTTCTCCTATATCTCCTGCTTTTTCCTTTTGTTGGATATCCTCCCAAACTTTTTCCCTTTCAGCACGAAGAGAAACTTTAGCTTTTTCTAATTTTTCTTTTGCCGTTTTTATCAACAAATCCCTTCTTTCAGAAGTTAAATCTGGAAAAGAAGCTCTTATGGTTGTTCCTCCAACAGATACCGAAACGCCTAAATCTGCATCGATTATAGCTTTTTCTACATCTTTTATCTGCGAAGCATCCCATGGAGTAACTGCAAGGGTTTTAGCGTCTTCTACGCCAATATTAGCCACCTGACTCAAAGGTATCATAGTTCCATATGAATCAACTTTTACACCATCAAGAAGCGCTGGTGAAGCCATCCCCGTCCTTATGGTAGAAAATTCTTTTATGAGCCACTGCTCTACCTCCCCTATATCATTTTTAAATTTTGAAAAATCGTAATTCATGTTTTTAAATATAAAATTATTATTTACTTACAAAGAGTATTAACTTCTATTAATGTTTCTTTAATCTTTTCTTCAGGAAAACCTCTAGATTTTAACTGCTCTCTTCCACTAGCCTTTAAGTCTCGACATAACACAATTCCCTCTTTTAAAAAGTCTTGTTTATCTTTTTTACTTAAAGAAGTTAGACAAGTCAATGGATGCAAACCAGTCTCTTCTATTAAATCCTGCATATTACCTTTTGGAGGATAATTCCAACTAATCATATCTAAACCAGCACAATTTCCATATTTTATAGCTCGTGAACTGAACTTCGTATTTGTAACCAACATTCTTCTTTGTTTTTTATCTTCTGCTATATCTTTAAAAAATCCTGCCTTTTCAATATCATCAAAACGAGCTTTAACATATAAAGTTGTTTTTAAATCTGATTTTATTCCAGGATTATTATGAAATTTAACTTCTGCAACAACCATTTCTTCGTTATTTTGAGCAAAAACATCAATTTCGTGCATCACACAAAAACCATTCACTGTTTTACCAACTTCAACGAAATAGTCTTTAGCCCTAAAAATTTCTCCAACAAAATCTTCAAGAGGAAAACCATGTGGTCCTAAATCTAGGACAGCCCTTCTAATTGAGTATCTGGCAGCCGAAGTTCTTTCTGTTTTTTTAAGTAATGAAAAAGCTTTTTTATAAATTTCTTTTGTCGTTGCTCCGTCAGTTAATTCTGTTTCAATTTTCTTTGCAATTTTATTAGCGACTTCCTCAGAGGCTTCAGATCTAATTAAGGATGATTTTAATTTTGTTATATCAAAAATTTCTTTCGTCCCATCATATTTTATAATATATATTTTCTTCATTTTATTACCCATACTGTGAATTATAACAAAAAAAAGCGAGTATTACACTCGCTCTATTAAAATATACCCCAAGGACATGAGTTAATAATATTTTTCAAACCACAACTTCTAAACTGTGTTTCGATAACATCAAAGTTCTGATAGAAAATACATTTTTCTTCTGGAAATTTTGAACATTTCAGGGGATTGTCTTTCTTGTCCTTACAAGAATCACATCCTCGTTCTTTTTTTCTTTTCTTGTGTTGTCTTCTAAAACATGCTATTGCCATATTACCCTCCTTTTTATTTTTTTGTCGAACTGGTTTTTACAGAAATAACACCATCTGACGAGATTTTACCTTCACGAACTGCTTTCTGAAATGCAAGAGAGTGCCCAAAACCAAAAGGTAGTTTAACTTTTTCTCCACATAAAAGTTTCTTAAGCCATAAAGGTTGATTATTTTCAGCAATTTTAATATGTCCACTCCCAAAAATATTATCAGTCATTTTTAATCTCCGTATTTAAAGTTATTTTATTTATTCTAATTTAAATATAATCTAAAAATAAAAAACTAGCAAATGATTCCTCCTCCCAAACAAATATCGCCATCATACAACACAAGTGACTGCCCGCTCGAAACTGCTTTCTGTTCCTTATTAAAAATAATCTTAAAAACCCCGGGGGTTCGACCCCTGTGGATTTTGCAACTCTGAAGAGGTTGGCGATAACGAATTCGTGCCTGATATTTTTTGTTCAAATCCAACTCTTGCCCGACAATCCAATTAAAATCACTTATCTCAATTTCTTTTTTATTGGTTGGAAACCGAGTTTCCAATTTTTTGTTTGAAACGATGATTGTGTTTTTTTGGATATTTTTTGAAATTATAAAATATGGTTTATCTTCTGGTGTTTTTTTAGTTATCAGGAAACCATGTCTTTGTCCGATTGTGTAGAAGTGCGCTCCATCGTGTGTACCAATAATTTCTTGCTTTTCGTTTAACACATCACCCGCTTTCTCTGGCAAAAATCTTTTTAGAAAGTCTTTCATCTCAACCATTCCAACAAAACAAAGCCCTTGGCTATCTTTTTTTGTAGCCGTAAGTAGACCAAATTTTTTTGCAAGCTTTCTTACTTTTGGTTTTTTCAAATGACCAATTGGAAATAAAATATGTTTCAACTGATCTTGAGTAAGTGTCCATAAAAAATACGATTGATCTTTATTCTCGTCTTTCCCTACCAACAATTGATAACCATTCTCTGATTCTGCAGAATCCCAGAATCGTAAGTATTTGAAACTTTTTAGGTTTAAAAATTGAAAATTGAAAATTGAAAATTCTCGCTCTTTAGAGCGAGTATAGTGTCCTGTTGCCACATAATCCGCCCCACTTTCTAAAGCCCATTTCAAAAAACCGCCAAACTTTATTGACTTATTACACATTACATCTGGGTTAGGAGTTCTTCCTTCCTTATACTCTCGAATCATGTATTCAAAAACTTCTTTTTTATATTCTTTTTCTAAATCTAAATCTTTAAAAGGAATATCTAACTTCGCACAAACTCGCATTGCATCAAGTCTATCTTCTCGCCAATCACATTTCACAAATTCCGGTTGCCAAACTTTAATAAAAACCCCCGTCACATCATAACCTTGTTTTTTTAACAAAGCAGCCGAAACAGACGAGTCCACCCCGCCTGATAATCCCACGAATACTTTCTTACCCGATTCACGAAGTGAATTTAGAGTTTTTTCTTTATTTGACATGCTTTTATAGTAAACATTTAAAGATAAAAAGCAATAAAAAATAATCCCGATAAGGGATTATTTTTTATTTGTGTGCGCCGGGCAAGATTCGAACTTGCGAAGGCTAAGCCAGCAGATTTACAGTCTGCCCTCGTTGACCGCTTGAGTACCGACGCATATGTAACATCCTATATTCAATTTTAAATTCATACGCTCGGCATATCTCCACCCAAGCAGAATAGTCTACCCTCATTGTCCTCCTATTTCCCATCTCACTTCGTTCGATAACGAAAATTTCTTCGTTTCGATCAGAATTCAATCCACTTGAATATCGACGCGTATTTTATCCATTGTATTGTAATATATTTTTTTCAAAAAATGAAGCCCCGACAAATGTCGGGGCTAGCAGGCAAGGTTCTTATCCTTTAAACAGTCTGTCTATACAGGGGTTTAAAATTACCCTTATTACGGAGCTGGGAGCTCATACCCACTATATGTTTGCTAAGATTTATTTATTGCAAAAGCTTTGTCAGCTACAGCATCTACAACTTTGCGGGCAAAAATCATTGCTTCAGCAAACGGAATCTCTATCATGACAGCTTCGTTACCAACTTGGCGAGGTATTTTTCTTCCTATCTCAATACCTCGATCAAAATTATCGGCAACAATAAGAAACCAGGCTATTTCGTTTCGTCGATTTTTTGAAAGTGGAATGTCGGGAAAATGAGAATAATCAGTTTTTCCTTTATATCCCAGCTTAACCATTTCAGGAAGAGCTTCTCTAAGAAAACAAGAGCACTCTTCTTGCTGAATTCCTGCTTGGTGTGCGTAAACCAGCAAATGTGGAACTTGATTCTTCATCATTTTTTGCAGAATAAAAGCAAAAGCAATTTCGTTTCTTCTTTTTTCATCCAAAACAAATCTCCTTATAATGAACATTAACCGTATTCCCTACGGGTTTGGGGTAGAAAGAAGCATATCTAACTACACCTACACAATAAACTTCCAACGATAATTTGTCAACGGCTACAGACGTAGCCATTAACATTCCAAACGCCCCACATGTGGGGCGTTTGGAATGGCTTAGTTTAACTGTTTTTTGGTTATACCTGCTTTGCAAGTCGACGCTTGGGTTGTTTCGCTTTTGTTCGCAAAGATGAAGATTTTTTGCTTGTTTTACCAACGGTTTTCTTTTTAATATCAAACTTCAACTTCTTGCCATCATAATCAACTTTCACACTTCCCCCCTCCATCATATTAATTCCTATCATTTCACTTGCAATCGGTGTCAAAACTTTTGATTGAATAAGTCTCTTCAAAGGTCGAGCTCCGTATTGAGGATTATATCCTTCTTTTCCGAGATATTCCAAAGCTTTTTTAGAAATACTAAATTTAATTTCTTTTTCAGCTAATCTTTCCTTAACAAGTCTAATTTGAATATCGACAATTTTCTTAATTGCTTCAGGAGATAATACATCAAAAATAACGATTTCATCAAGCCTATTTATGAATTCTGGTCTAAAATTATCCTTCAATGATTTCATAACGTTTCCTTTAGCATTTTTATAATTTTCTTTTTCATCTCTATTATTCTGACCAAAACCAATCGATTCCATTCTATCGATAAACTGAGAACCGACATTTGAAGTTAAAATAATCACAGAATTTCTAAAATTCACTGATTGCCCTTTTGCATCAGTCAAAACCCCATTATCAAGAACTTGAAGTAAAATATTAAACACTTCTGGATGAGCTTTTTCAATTTCATCAAATAAAATTACAGAATAAGGTCGATGCCGAACAGCCTCAGTAAGATTTCCGCCTTCATCGTGCCCAACATATCCAGGAGGAGACCCAATCAGTTTTGAAACTGAATGTTTTTCCATTAATTCAGACATATCAACTCTAATCAAAGCCTCTTCATCATCAAACAAAAAACTGGCCAACTTTTTAGTTAACTCTGTCTTACCAACACCTGTTGGTCCCAGAAACATAAAAGATCCAATTGGTTTATTAGGATCAGAAATGCCAACTCGCGATCTTTTTACGGCTTCTGTGATTTTTTGAATAGCTTCATCCTGTCCAATAACAACTTTTCCGAGATCCTTATCCATCCTATTCAGCTTTTTAACTTCCTCTTCTAACATTCTAGTCACAGGAACACCTGACCAACGACTAACTATTTCTGCTATTTCACTTTCAGTAATTTCTTCGTTTAAAATTCTTCTAGTCTTCTGTAATTTTTTTAATTTTTTATTATTAGAATCTAATTCTTTTTCTAACTGAGGAATTTTTACATAACGAATTTCGGCCGCAACAGATAAATCAGCTATAGCTTCAGCCTGTTCTGCTTCAACTTTCAATTGATCTAACTCTTTTTTTATTATTTTTATAGCAGAAAGAGCATTTTTTTCGTTTTTCCACTTTAATTCGAGTTCCGATGTTTTTTCTTGTAAATTACCTACTTCCTTATCAATTTCTTTTACACGACTATTATTTTTCTTTCCATTTTTTCCAGTTTTTTCTTTTGTCAAAGCTTTTTTTTCTATTTCCAATCGCATTATCTTTCGATGAGTGTCTTCAAGAATAGGTGGTTTATTTTCTAAAGAAATTTTCAAAGATGAAGCTGCCTCATCAATCAAATCAACTGCTTTGTCAGGCAAAAATCTATCTGTGATATATCGACTTGAAAGTTCAACAGCTGAAATAATTGCATCATCAGTTATTTTTACACCATGATATAATTCATACTTTTCTTTTATCCCTCTCAAAATAGCTTTAGCGTCCTCAACCGAAGGCTCATTTACCATCACTGGTTGAAACCTTCTTGTAAGAGCTGGGTCTTTTTCAATATGTTTTTGATATTCTTTTAATGTTGTTGCTCCTATTGCTCTCAACTCTCCTCGTGCTAGAGCAGGTTTAATCATATTAGAAGCATCCATCTGACCCTCCGAAGCACCTGCACCAACGATAGTATGAAGTTCATCAATAAATAAAATTACTTTTCCATAAGATTTTTCGA
>CAYUZR010000014.1:5428-14788 GCA_964449555.1 uncultured Candidatus Saccharibacteria bacterium | reverse complement strand
CAGAACTTTGGGAAATAGTCAAAAGCTTATCTGGACTCGTTGTACCAATACCTATGTTTCCTGAAGAAATTGTTGTCCCTGTTCCATCAATTCCTGTTCCGAAGATTAAGTTTCCGATTGAGAGTTGGTTTGATGCTGTGGCTGAAGGGGCGTCGATGTTGTGACCAATCATTATGTTGCTAGCTCCAGAAGTTATGTTGTCTCCTGCTTGAAAACCTAAACCGATGTTATTTCCTCCTGCGGCGTTTTGTATAGCTTTGTATCCTATAGCTACATTATTATCTCCATTACCATCTCCTATGGCATATGATCCTAAGACGGTGTTGTAACTACCGTTGTTATTTCCAAAAGCGTAGTCTCCAATAAGTGTGTTGTGACTTCCGGCTTCAACCCAAGAACCAGCATAGTATCCCATAGCGTTGTTGGAACCTCCTGTGGCACGATATAGAGCACTGTATCCCACAGCATTGTTGTAGTCTCCCGTAGAACTGTAGAGAGCAGAAGATCCTATTGCAGTATTGTAGTCTCCGGAAACATTTGAGAACAGAGCGGAATATCCAACAGCTACGTTTTCACTACCACCAGTTTGTGTGAAAGCTGAGTAAGCTCCGACAGCTACGTTATTACTTATTGTTTGGTTAGCCTTCAGCGCTGATTCTCCAATAGCTACGTTATAACCTCCAGTTGTGTTTGCAGTTGCCGCTTGATGTCCCATAGCAACATTACCTGTTCCTGATGTAGCAGCCGTAAGAGCCTGGTAACCAACACCTGTGTTTCTGTTAGCACTCAGATCATCATTAGTTCCTGCACCATAACCAAGATATGTTGATTTTCCTAGTTCTGATTGAGATATTAAACCTGCTACTTCTAGTTTTGTTCCAGGTGTAGTTGTTCCTATTCCAACATTACCTGTACTGTAATAAATATCAGAACCAGTTGATGACCATTTTCCTAAACTTCCTGATCCAGTTATTATTGTTCCGTCTGGTAGTTCTAGTCCTGTTCCGTTTATTTCAATTGCACCTGCAAAAGTAGAAGTAGCAGTTCCTGTGACAGCTAGACTATCAAATGATCCACTGCCTGTTGTTGTTAGGTTAGTGAAAGAACCAGTTGAACCTGAGATTGGTGTGTTTGTTATTGTAGCTGATGTTAGTGTTCCTCCTGTTATATCTACATTTTTGAGTTGATCAATTTTGTTTGTTAGAGCGATAGCTGAGTAGTTAGAAACTGGGTAAACTGTTGGTGTTGATTTAGAGTTATCAGCTACTCTATATATTTCTTGTAAAAGTTCGTTTTTTAGTTTTTCTAGATCTTCATAGGTTACTCCGCTGACTGTTTGGATTACTTTTTCTATTACTGAAGTTGGTTGGTAAACCACCTTAGTTGGTTGAACTATTTGTTGAACTGGGAAAACTTCGTTTTCCGAGGACTGGATTGCCACGCCTTCGGCTCGCGATGACGAACTAGTGTCGTTTTGTTCTTCTTGAGTTTCTATTTCAACAATAGTTACTTCATTTTTGTTGAAATCGAAGATGAATAGTTTGTTAAAGAAACGATATGTGTTTATCGCTGTTTGTTCTAGAATGTTTTGATTAACACTTATATTGGCAAATAATAATTCTTTTTTCTTTTCACTTAAAACAATACCAGAACCAATCACTGATTCAGCAACCAATTTTTTGCTTTTTTGAACATTCTCCTTAGTCTTATTTAAACCAGCACTAACAATTTCTTCAGCTTCACTAAAAACATTTTTTGCATACAACCAAGTTCTCTTTGCTTCTTTTTTAAGATTTTCATTAGCTAAAAAATCTTCTGCTTGAGTATAAATAGGAAAAAACACAGCCATTACTGAAATAATAGATGTTAATAGAATTAGTTTTTTTATTTTAGAAAATGTCATTTAATCTTCTGTTTTTAATTCTTTTACTACCCCAAAACAGCCAATCTTTGGGTAGGCAGAAAACTCTGATATTATCTATATTTTATCATTATTTTTTGGGTTTTGGATGTTGATAACCAATTACAAAATTAAAAGTACGAAAATAAAGTTTGTAATCAAAAAATCCACAGTAGCCTTGCTACTGTGGATTTTTTAGTTTTCCTACAATACTAATATTCACGAATAGAGATTTGAGCATCTACCTTCTTAACCAAATCAAGCACAACTGAGACAACAATCAATAATGCTGTTCCTCCAATAGCCAAAGAGGTAATCCCTGTTATTGCTTGCATAATCAACGGTAACACTGCGATAAATCCTAAAAATGATGCACCAACAAGAGTAATTCGAGTCAAAACCTTTGCAATATATTCTGAAGTATGCGATCCAGGTCGAATTCCTGGAATAAACGCTCCACCTCTTTGTAGATTAGTAGAAATCGCCTCTGGGTCGAAAGTAACCGCTGTATAGAAATATGTAAATAGAAACACAAGAACAAAATATGCAATCGCATAAATCCAACTATTTGCTAAAATCCCAAGAACAAAATCAGATATACTCGCAATCATTGAGCTATCAATGTTAGCTAAAAATGTAAAAATCATTTGAGGAAATAACAAAATAGACATCGCAAAGATAATTGGGATAACACCAGCCTGATTAACTCTCAATGGTAAATATGTTGAAACCCCTCCATAAACCTTATTTCCTCTCACTCTTTTTGAATAATTTATTGGAATAGGTCTTTCAGCCTCAGTAACAATAACGACTCCAGCGACAATAATAATCGCTATTGCTAAGAATCCAATATAAACTGGAAGTTGTGAAATATCAAAAGAGAAAATTAATTGACTAATGGTTGTAGGTAAACCAGCTACAATTCCAGCAAAAATTATAATAGAAACTCCATTACCAATCGCGAATTCTGACATCAATTCTCCAATCCAAACTAACAGCATTGATCCTGCAACAATAACAGTAACATTGGTTATCATTTCAAACATAGTCAAAGCACCTAAAACATTCTGACTTTGTAGTAGATTTAGAAAAGCATATCCCTGAATAAGTCCGAGTGGTATAGTCAAAAGTCTTGAATATTGACTAAATTTTTTCTTTCCCGCTTCCCCTTCTTCATGATACATTTGCTTCAATTTTTCTGACATCATAGTCATTAATTGCATAATAATCGAAGCGGTAATATAAGGACCAACTCCAAGCATTATGATAGAAAGTGAAGATAAACCACCACCAGAAAAAATATTTAGCAAACCAAAAAATTGATTATTTGAAAAGAATTCAGCTAATTTTTGCGCATCAACCCCCGGAATTGGAATAGCTGCTAAAACTCTAAATAAAACTAAAAATCCCAATAAATAGACAATCCTATTTCTTAGATTCGTGTCTTTGATTATTAATTTTAATTTATTTGTGAAATTCATAAAGTTAATTTCGAATTTTTAATTCCGAATTTAAAATTAAATCAAATTTATTTGATTTTATTTAATTTTTCTTCTGCTGTTTTTGAAACTTTGCAACCAGAAATACTAATTTTTTTTGTAATCTCTCCTGTACCTAAAATTTTAATTACAGGAATTTTTCCATTTTTTTGATTAACAATACCTTTTGAAATTAAAGTTTTTGGGGTTACTTTTTCTCCATTTTTAAAGTTTTTATCCAACACAGATAAATTAACCGGAATAGCAGAATCTTTGATTGGATTAAATTTATAACCTCTCAGTTTAGGTAACTTTTTAATCATATCCCTGATTTCAGGTCTTCCACTATTACCAGCTCGAGCTTTTTGACCTTTATGTCCTTTCCCAGAAGTTTTTCCTCGTTTTCCACCACGACCAACTTTAATACTGGTTTTATTGGATTTATTTTTTTGTATATTATGAGTTTGCATACGTTTAAATATTGTTATACTACTGAAATTTTCAAAATCAGATGAGATTCGTTTTTATTTTTCAAAAATTTTCGGAGTTGTATTTAAGACATACAGTGAACGGAAATTTTTGAAAAATAAAAACGAAGATCGCTGATTTTGGGAATTTAAGCCTTGAAAGCTTGCAAAGCTTTCATGGTCGCTCTCGCATTATTTAATTTATTTTTACTTCTAGACAAAACTTTTCCTCCGACTTCAGTAACTCCAGCTAATTCCAAAACAGTTCTGAGTGAACTTCCTGCTACAACACCCCTACCTTCCGCCGGCCGAATAATAATTTGTGAAGCACAATATTTTGCATCTACTTCATAAGGAATAGAATTGTTTTTTGTTAATTTTAATTGAATCATATTTTTCTTGGCATTTCTTATTGCTTTTTCAATCGCTAAAGCAGTATCTGAAGCTTTTCCAACTCCAACTCCAACTTTTCCTTTTTTATTACCAAGAATCATAACTACTGAAAAACTAAATCTACGACCACCTTTTACAACACGAGTAACTCTTCGAATATCAATAATTTTTTGATCAAACTCAGGTTTTGGTCTTTTAAAATTAGATCTTCTTCTTGGTCGAACATTCTTTTTAAAAGTTTTCTTTGGTCTTTCAACTGGTTTATCGTTTGTTTTTTTAGAAGCAGACTTAACAGGAGTAGTTTTTCCTACATTCTTGTTTTTAGTTTTTTCTTTATTTTTTTGTTCCTTATCAATAGTCATTTTTGTTTAAAAATTAAAATTTTTTAGAATTTAAGCCCTCCTTCTCGAGCACTTTCTGCTAATGCTTTTATTTTACCCGTAAAAATATATCCCCCTCTATCAAAAACAACTTTTTTTATTTTCTTTATTGTTGCCTTTTTTGCTAAATCAACCCCAACCTGCTGTGATTTTTCCATTGCAGTCTTTCCTTTCATTGTTTTTGTTGAACTAGAAACCAAAGTAATCCCTTTCACATCGTCAATAATTTGCGCATGAATACCTGTATTTGATTTAAACACATTTAATCTAGGCACAGATGATGTTCCTTTTACTTTAGCACGAATTCTATTATGTCTTCGAGCTCTTTTTTCTTTTTTAAATTTACTTTTGTTCATTTTTTTAATAAATCTTATTTAAACTTTCAAAATTGAGTACAGTTCGTTTTTGTTTTAGTAAGAATAGAGGAAGTTGTATAAACTAATACTACGACCGATATTCTTGCTGAAACAAAAACGAAATGTACCAATTTTGGAAATTTAAACGGTTTTCTTACCCTGTTTTCGTCTAATAACTTCACCTTCGTATCTAATTCCTTTACCTTTATAAGGTTCCGGTTTCTTCTTTGCTCTAATATCTGCTGTAAACTGCCCAACTAATTCTTTATCAATTCCTGATATAGTTATAATATTTTTTTCTGCAGTGACAGTCAAATTTTCTGGAATAGCTATAATTACATCATGAGAAAATCCAAGACTCATATTTAAGTTTTTTCCTTGGACAGCTGATTTAAACCCAACACCTTCAACAATCAATTTTTTTTCAAACGGTTTATTTACACCATTAATCATATTTTTAACATGTGATGCATATGTTCCCCACAAAGATCTTCCAAAAACAGACTCTTTTGTTGGATTGACTGTTACTATACTACCGTCAATCTTAATTTCAATTTCTGGTCGTAATTTCCTAGTTAATTCACCTAAAGGTCCTTTTACAACCAAAACATCATCAGTGATATTCACTTCTGTTTTTTCTGGTATTTCTATTTGTTGTTTTCCTATTCTACTCATATTTTAGATTTATGATTTATGATTTATGATTTAAGAATCTGTTTAAAATTTTTTGCTTTGCAAAAAATTTTCTTAATCCCTAAATCTTAAATCTTAAATCTTTTCAAGATCTACCAGATCTTGAATAATGCCTCTCCTCCGACTTTTTCTTTTCTAGCCATTTTATCAGTCAAAATTCCTTTTGGAGTTGATAATACCAAAATTCCAGTTCCTCCTTTTACTGAATAAACTTCTTTTGCTCCTAAATAAACTCTTTTGGAAGGCTTTGAAACCCTGATTACATTTTGTAATTTAGGCTTTCCTTCTTCATTATATACAATTCCCATCTGAATAGTTCTCTTAACTTTTTTTCCTTTCGATTCTACAGATGTAAGAAAACCCTCTTTTTTCAAGAGTTTTGCAATTGACATCTTATATTGAGAATAAGGAACAGAAGCGTACTCATTCCTAGCACCACCTGCGTTCTTTATATTTATTATTAGATTTGAAATTTTGTCCATTTTTTATGTTTTGTTTTAAATTAAAAATAGTATTCTACTGCAAATTCCAAATTTAAATAATTTATTTGAAATTCTCATTTTTGGTAGCTAAGGCTACGAAAAAACTCAAATTCCTTCTAAATTATTTAAATTTGAAATTTTCGTGATGAATACTATTTCCTAATTTAAAACATTTAGCGTCTAGTTTTTTCATAACTACTGCCTAAACTATTTTTATTTAAATTTTTAAAATTTTCAAAATCAGATGAGATTCGTTTTTATTTTTCAAAAATTTTCGGAGCTGTATCTAAGACATACAGTGAACGGAAATTTTTGAAAAATAAAAACGAAGGTCGCTGATTTTGGAAATTTTAATTACCAAGATGATTTGGTAACTCCGGGTATCTTCCCCTCGTTAGCATATTCTCTAAAACAAATTCTACACATATCAAAATCTCTCATATATCCATGCTTTCTTCCACACTTAAAACATCGTCTCACGATCCTTGTTGAGAATTTTGGTTTTTTATTTGCTCTTGCTATAACAGATTTTTTTGCCATATTTTTCTTATGAGCGATAGCGAATTAGAAAAATATGGCCCTGTTAATTTCATTTTTCGTAGAAAAATGAAACTTTTAATTTCTCTCCAAAGAAATTAAAAGATATTTAACATGGGCTATTTAGCCAATCCGCACCCCCAATCAACTTGCAGTATCTTAGCAAACACAGGTTTAAAAGTCAAACAAAAAACAAGGTTATGCCTATTACTCACAACATCCAAAAAGTCAACGGCTCAACCCGTTGAGCCGTTGCAAACAACACAATTATTTGTTAATATCGACAATCAGAACTAGCAGACAAAATAATATTTCAAAAAATAAGGAGAGAAAATGATAAAAAGACTAGATGAATTAACCGAAAATGATGTAATTATAGCCTTAGTTAATTATTATGTAATCAAAGAAACGGATGGTAAAAAATTGATGTTCCCAGTGAGAAAAATAGTAAGTAAATTCGAACTCACACCAAGAACTTCTCCTATACCTTCACTTCATCCAAAATATAGAAAATTCAAGGTAGTAGGACAATTGACTTGAAAGCATATCAAAAACCACCGGTCAAAAACCGATGGTTTTTTTGTTTCAAAATATTAAAATAATCCCAAAATTGAATGAGATTCGATTTTTACAAAGTGAGAATATCGGGAGAGGCGTATGTACTAAGTACGGTGAGCGATATTCTTGCTTTGTAAAAACCGAAGGTCGTCAATTTTGGGATTATTTTTTGAATGGCCAACCAAGGCCCGCCAGATACACTATCGCCTCTTCCTTATTTGTCGCACTTGTAACAATTGTCACAGACATTCCAAAAACATTTTTTAATTCTTCGTCTGATGTTTCGGTAAAGATTGTATGGTCTTTAATTCCCAAAGTGTAATTACCCATTTCATCTACCCCTTTTTCATCCAAGCCTCTAAAATCTTTTGTTCTAGGCAAAGCTACATTAACAAGTTTATTAAAGAAGTCTTCCATTCTTTTTCCTCTTAGAGTTACTTGATAACCAACATCACTACCTTCTCTTAATTTAAAGTTAGCAATTGATTGTTTTGCTTTTTTCACTGCTGGTTTTTGACCAGTTATTTTTGTAACTCTATCTTCAATAAGAGCTTTCTTTTTTTTATCAATTATAGAACCAGTCCCAATAGAAACTACGATCTTTTCTATTTTCGGTGTTTGCATAATACTAGAATAACCGAAGTTATCCTTCATTAAATCAAAAATTTCATTTTGTTTTTCTTTTAGCATTTTCATATTTTTTGCATTTTTCAAATAATTTCAAAATTGAATGAAATTTGTTTTCGTTTTAGTAAGAATAGAGGAAGGCGTATGTTTAAGTACAACGACTGACATTCTTTCTGAAACGAAAACAAAGTTCGTCAATTTTGGGGTTATTTTATTATTGTATTACTTTTTTTAGCTAAACGAACTTTCTTATCTCCAACCATTTTACTTCCAATTCTAGTTGGTTTTCCTCCTTTCGAATCAATTAACATAACATTAGAAACATCAATAGGAAAAGTTTTATCGATTATCTGGCCTTTTTGACCTCCTTTTGATGCCTTTTGATGTTTCTTTTTTAGATTAACGCCTTCAACAATAACTTTATTTTCAGCAGGAACAGCCTTCAAAACCTTTCCTGTTTTGCCTTTATCTTTTCCAGATATCACTATTACTTTGTCTTCTTTTTTTATTTTCATATTTTTCTTAACGAACTGTCCGCCGAAAGCGGGCTTGTGAGTTTAGAAAAACATGACCCTGTTAATTTCATTTTTCGTAGAAAAATGAAGCTTTTAATTTCTTCCTGCCCTGACATCCTTTAGTATGTAGGGTCAAAGAAATTAAAAGATATTTAACATGAGTTTGTTTATCTAAACTACACGCTCTATTTTTTTGTTTTTACCCTGTTAAATACAATTTAACTCCCTCTATGGTCGTTAAATCTAGCTTTCAATCTTTATATTTTTAAATAAAAGTAAAACTTTTATTTAAAAATATAAAGATTGAAAGGCTGATTAACAGGGTTTAGAAAAATATAGTCGTTTCACTCCTTATTTTTCTAAACAATTTCGGGAGCAAGTGACGCTACTTTCTGAAATCCCATTTCAGAAATTTCTCTTGGAATAGGGCCAAAAACTCTGTTTGCTCTTGGTTCTTTTTTTTCCTTGTCGATAATTACTACTGAATTCTCATCAAAATAAATGTAAGAACCGTCTTTTCGCCTAAATGGTTGTTTTTGTCTCACCACAAGACCTCTTAAAACATCTTTCTTTTTTACCTGCTTTCTTGGTTCTGCTGATTGAACTGATAAAACCACAATATCACCAATTCGAGCATATCTCTTTTTTGAACCCCCAATAACTTTAAAAACTCGACCGATCTTTCCGCCTGAGTTATCTGTTATTTTTACTATTGATTGTGGTTGAATCATAAAATTTTTCTTATGAGCGAAGCGAATTAGAAATAATTTTACCCTGTTAATTCAAATTTCGTAGAAATTTGAACTTTTTAATTTTTCTCCAAAAAAATTAAAAAGTATTTAACATGGGTTTATTCATTTAATTGCCAGCCTCTTTCACTAAAATAAAGCTTTTGTCTTTCGATATCGGTTTACACTCCTTAATTGTTACTTTATCTCCAATTTTTGCTGTATTTCCCTCATCGTGTGCCTTAA
>CAYUZR010000014.1:0-5418 GCA_964449555.1 uncultured Candidatus Saccharibacteria bacterium | reverse complement strand
GTATTTTCCAATCTTTGGATGTTTTACAAATCTCTGAACCTTCACGACAATTGTATCCTGCATTTTGTCAGAAACAACAACACCGGAAAGAACCTTGCCTTTTGAATCTTGTTGTGTGTTTTCTTTTGCTTCTCCTTTGTTTTTCATATTTATTTTCTGAATTTTTAATTTAAAATTTATAATTTTTAAACAATTTTTAATGTTTAAAACATTTATTCATTTTTAAATTTTTTCATTATTTACAAATTCATAAATTATAAATTAAAAATTTACTCTTTAATCTCTTTCATCTCTCTTATTCTCAGCTCAGTTAGTATCCTTGCTACCTCCTTTTTAACATTACTTCCTTCTTTGACATTTTTTGACTTACTTCCAGAAGATCCAAACCTAAACTTCCGAAGTGTTTCTCTTTTCTCATTCAACATTTTATGTAAATCTTTTTCTGTTTTTTTGTTTAAATCTTTCATGTTTTTCTTGTGAGCGAAGCGAGTTAGAAAAACAAAAGTTATTTAATATGGGTTTGTTTATCTAACCACAGTAACTATACTCATTTTTATATTTTTTTCAAGCTCTACCCCAGTTAAATATCATCTTTTTAAAAAAAGCTTTTCAAAAATATGTTTTCATTCAGCAATTTATTTTCATTTCTAAAAACTTGTTTTTAGAAATGAAAATAAATTGCTGAATGAATTTAACGGGGTTAAGTAAAATATAGTCGCTTCGCTCCTTATTTTACTAAATATTTTCGGAATCTTCTCGACTAACAACCTTACTTTTTAATGGAAATTTTGTTCCTGCCTTTCTCAAAGCTTCTCGAGCTGTTTCTTCATCGACACCGTCAACTTCTATTAAAATTCTTCCTGGCTTTACCTCAACGCAATATGCATAAGGATCACCTTTTCCTTTACCCATACCTACTTCGGCAGCTTTTTTAGTTACCGGTCTATCTGGAAAAATTCTAATCCACATCTTTCCTAATTTTCCAATCTTTCTGTTAGAAGCCTGTCGAGCAGATTCAATCTGATTTGCATTAACTCTAGCAGCTGTTAAGGCTTTTAATCCATAAGATCCAAAAGAAACTTTAGCACCACGAGTAGCTACACCTCTTTTAGAAGGATGTTTCCGCCCTGTCTGCCATTTTCTAAATTTTGCTTTTTTGGGAAATAATAACATGAAAATTTTTGTAAAAATTTTTAATTTCGAATTTCTAGTTTCGAATTTCGAAATTTAATCAAAATTCGAAATTAAAAATTGAAAATTGTTTTTAATAAATTCTATTTATTAAAAATATCTCCTTTATAAATCCAAACCTTTACACCAATAACACCATAAGGAAGATTGGCTCTTTTTGTTACATAATCAATATCAGCTCTAAGTGTTTGAAGAGGAACTCTACCCTTTTTAACTTGTTCTTTTCTGGCCATTTCAGCACCTCCAAGCCTACCAGAAACAACAATTCTTATACCTTTTACTTCCTTATTTGCCATAACTTTATCAGCTGTCATCTTCAAAACTCTTCTAAAGGGCATTCTTTTTTCCAGCCCTTCTACAACCATAGAACCAACAATCCCAGCATCTGTTTCTGGATATCTTACTTCTTCCACATCAACACTAAGCTCTTCAGGAACAACAAGTTTGTTTTTCCTAATTAATTTTAAAACATCATTTTTAATTTTTTGTACACCGTCACCACTTCGCCCAATAATCATACCAGCTCGAGATGTTTTAATGATAACTTTGAGTTTGTCACCATCTCTTTCCATATCAATAGAACTGACATACATATCTTTCAATTTTTTTTCTAATGATTCCCTAATCAAAATATCTGCTTTTAAAAAATCTCTATATTTTTGTCCCACACCAAACCATCGAGATTTCCAATCTCTTAATATTTTTATTCTTTGTGCGTATGGATGTGCTACGTGTGTCATAATTTTTTAAGTTTACAGCTGACAGCTTATAATTGACAGCATTTATTTTATACTTTTCTCCTCTGTTTTTTTCGCTGGTTTCCTTGTTACTTTTGTTTTAGTCTTTTTTGCAACTTTCTTTGCTGTTGTTTTTTTTACAACCTTTTTCCTCGATTTTACAACCTTTTGTTCCTTTTTTTCTTGCTTTACTTCCATTTCTAAACCATCTGAAAGAACTAACAAAACTCGAGAAGTCCTTCTTTTTAACGGAAAAGCTCTCCCTCGAGCTCCAGCTCTCCACCTTTTAAGAGTGGGACCTTCATCAACTCTAATTTCTTTTATAAATAACACTTCTTTTTCAAGACTAACATTATGTTTTGCGTTAGCAACTGCTGAATCAATAAGTTTTGCAATCACAGAAGATGCTTTTTTATTTAAAAACTTCAATTCACCCAATGCTCTCCCAACTTTTTTACCACGAACAAGATCCGCAACTAAACGAACTTTTTGTGGTGATTGTCTATAATTTTTTAATTCTGCCTTAATTAACATGAAATTTTAATAAGTTAAATAAAACTCTAAGTCCTAAGTTCTAAATCCTAAATAAATTCAAATTTTCAAAATTTTAAACTTTTTTTGGACTTTGAGTTTTGAAACTTTGTGCTTGTTTAGAGTTTAGTGTTTAGGGTTTCTTTTCTAAGTTACTTTTGCTGCTTTTGCTGCGGCAATTTCAGCTTCTTTTTTCTTTTGATCTTGTTCTTTCTGCATCTTACCTCCATGTCTATAAAATTTCTTTGTTGGTGAAAACTCACCTAATCTATGTCCAACCATATCTTCAGTAACAAAAACATCTAAATGATCTTTCCCATTATGAACCCCGAAAGTAAACCCAACCATTTCAGGTGAAATCTGACTAGCTCTCGCCCATGTTTTAATAGCACCATCTTCTGGTTTCTTATTCATTACTTTCTTTAGAAGTTTTTCGTCCACAAAAGGACCTTTTTTAATCGATCTTGTCATAATATAAAAAGCTCTCATTTGAGCTTGATATATACTAGCAAAATAAAAGAAAAAGTCAACTAAAAACACAGAATTACAACTTATAAGCCTTGCTTATAAGTTAGTCAAGAAAATCTTTTTTGTCCTTATCTGTATATCTTTCTTTTAAAATATGTTTTAATTCCTCCAAAGCATATTTTTTATAACTCTCACGTCCTTTAAATAATTTTAGAACTTCTTTTACAACACAAAGGCTATCACCTATTCCTGCTTTATACTCACTCCAACTAGTTCTAATCAAATTATTATTGTTTATCTTATGGACTTTATCATTTAAATTTACATAAGCCGATAAATAACTCAGATGACCTTCATCTCTAATTTCAACAGCTTTGAACTTCCCTTGGAACAAGGATCCATTTCTGTTGTATTTTTTGTTAAAAAACTTTGTAAAACCAGTACCTACCTTGTGCATAAAATTAGTAATACCATTATCTTCTTTTTGTTTCAAAATCATGTGGAAATGATTACTAATTACAGCGAAAGCTACAATCTCCACCAACTTAGAAGCCTTGCTTATAAGTTTTAAATTGATAGGTAAATTTTGATGGTAAACTCCTCCAAAATTTTCTGTAGAATTGAAATCTTTCATTCTATCTAAAAAATAATTAAGGTCATCTTTATCGATAAAAATATCTCTTTTATCTACACCCCTATTGTAAATATGATAAAAGTTTCCGTTTTTAAAATTAAATTTTCTTTTCCCCATAATTTAAGTATAAAATTTATAGTACTTATAAGCAAGGCTTATAAGTTAATACCAAAAAAACACCAGATGATAAATCCGGTGTTTTTATTTGAAATACTTTATTTTTTCTTAATCTTGTTCCATTCTATCAAGAATTTTTGTAGCATGATCTTTTCCGCCAAGTCCGAATGCTAATCCTGCAGATATAGCCAAAGCAACAACGACACCTGTGAATAAAGTCTGAACAAAAGCAGCTGCTACTCCTAATTGGTATAGAGCCATTAAAATAGCAAAAATCCAAATAGCCCATTTTGTTACATTTCCTAAGAAATTAGCTGATTTGATTTCAGCAGCTTTAGCTGAACCCTTTACAACTGATTCCATAGCATCTGCAATCAAAGCAGCCACTAAAAGAATTAACACAGCAACAATCACTTGTGGTAAGTAAAGAAGAACTACCTGTTGCAAGAAATCATTAACTTGATTAAGTCCAAGAACATCAAAAGCGGCTACAAGAAATACAATGATGATAAACCATCGCACCAAACCTCCTAGAAATCTTCCTGAATCTAATTTAAATCCAGCCCTATTTAGAAGAGCTTCTGATCCAGCACTTCTAAGAGCATTGTCCACTTTCAAAGACTTTATTATTTGAGACACAACTCTTCCCAACAAAGCACCAACGATCCATCCAGCAATAAAGATAACGATCGCAACAACTAAGCTAGGAACAAAACTAACCACACCAAGCCAAAGGTCTTGGAAAGATTGAGCAAGTACCTCACCCCATGTTTGTAATATCATATTTTAATTTAACTTAATTTATAATTATTAATAAAACGACCTATTATCTACTCCAAGTTATAAAAATTTAGAGTCTTTATGATACGTTTACTAATATAATACAATAATATCAACTTATTTTTGAGTTTTTACTGTGGAAAACTCCCACACACTCTATTTACATATAAGCCTCATATAAAAAGTTTTACCAGAGGTAAAACTTTTTATAATCCAATCTTATTTATTATTTTCTGGTGCGGATGATCAATAATATCTCGAACTAATCTATCGTAAATATTTAATCTATAAGTAAAATCATTTGTCTCAAAAAAAGCATATCTTAACTCCTTACCAACCTCTGATTCTAAAATTCTGATCGCTCTTTCTAAAGCACTAGATTTAATCCTGTCACCTACAACAAGAATATCTACTCTGCTATCAAAATCCTGAATAAAAACACCTGAAACTAAGACAAACTTCAGTTTACCAACCCCTGAAAGCCTTTTCATAATAGAATTAGAAGTAAACGAGGTCATATTCACAAGTAAATTATGTAAAGGAACTAAATAAATAAACTTTTCATTTAAAATCCAACCTTGTGTTTTTTTCTTTATTTTTTCAGTTCGAGCTGGTTTTGTTTTTGTTTTTTTAATTTTTTTCTCAACTTCTTTATAAAAAATTCTTTTCTTTATTTATCCAACTTTTTTCAATAAAACCAATTCCTTCCTCAAAGCAGGTAGGGTAACCTTTGCTCTTCTTGAGATATCAATATTATCAAAAGGAATTTGCTCATTAGACAAAAACAGCTTCATAACTTTCACCCTAGCCGGTGAACCAAATAATTTTCCTAGTATTTCCATAGGTGTATTATAGCAAAAGTTAATAAAAATACAAAAATTAAACGGCTCACGTATGTGAGCCGTTTAATTTTTGTATTTTTGTTTAAAATAATTCAAAATTGGATGAAGTTCGGTTTTA